>NZ_QHJN01000086.1:0-34063 GCF_003947565.1 Actinomadura sp. WAC 06369
CCTGCCCGCCCGCGCCCGCGCCGTCGCCCGCCGGATGACCGGGCTCGCGGCCGGTTCCGGCCTCGAGACCGCGCCGCCCGCCGCGGCGGTCGTCCCCGTCTACCTGGGCGAGCCGCACGCCGCCCTCCGCGGCGCCGAGATCTGCGCTGACCACGGTGTCCGCGTCGGCTGCTTCCGCCCGCCCTCGGTACCGAAGGGACGCGCGTGCCTGCGGCTGACCGCCCGCGCCACCGTGGACGAGGCCGACCTCACAAGCCTCGGGAGCGCCCTGGCGGAGATCGCGCGCTCTACCGGCCGTAGTCTGCACGCATAACATCGGGGAGAACCGATGATGAACGTGAGGAGATGCCGTGACGGAGGTCAGGGGCGGGCCCCGGCACGGGGGCGGATTCGACCGGGCCTCGTTGAGCGACATCGGTAGGCACCACTCCAGCCACGCACCCCGCATCCCGAAGTACTACAAGCTGAAAGAGCTGCTGGTCGAGCTGATCCAGTCGCTCCCGCCCGGCAGCCCGCTGCCCCCCGAGCGGGCCCTCGCGGAGAAGTACGAGACGTCCCGCACGACCGTCCGGCAGGCCCTCGCCGAACTCGTCGTCGAGGGCCGCCTGCAGCGCATCCAGGGCAAAGGCACGTTCGTCGCCAAGCCGAAGGTGTCGCAGGAGCTCCAGCTCGTCAGCTACACCTCCGACATGCGGCACCACGGCCTGCGCCCCGAGACCCGCATCCTCGAGGCCGGGTACGTCAGCGCCGACGAGCACCTCGCCACCCTCCTCGGCATCCGCCCCGGCGGCCGGGTCCTGCGCGTCCACCGGCTCCGCCTCGCCGACGGCGAGCCCATGTCGATCGACACCTCGCACCTGCCCGCGCGCCGCTTCCCCGGGCTCCGCCGCGAGCTGCCCCGCCACCACTCGCTGTACGAGACGCTCGCGACCGCCTACGACGTCCACCTCACCGAGGCCGAGGAGACGATCGAGACCGTCCTCGCCACCCCGCACGACGCCCAGCTCCTCGGCGTCGACGTGGGCCTGCCGATGCTCCTGCTGTCCCGGCACGCCTTCGACACGACGGGCCAGCCGGTCGAGTGGGCCCAGTCCCTCTACCGCGGCGACCGCTACAAGTTCATCACCCGCCTCCGCCGCCACTGACCTCCCCTCCCGCCCCTGCACGGAGTGCGACGTTCCACGTACACTCCGAACACGCGTTCCGTGCGATGACGGGGCACTTCCGCGACGAGGACAAGCGGCGGATCGCGCGGATCGCGGAGCGGCGTGCCGCGCGGCACGCCGCGGACGCGTGAGTTCTCGGCCCGTCAGAGGGTCTTGTTGAGGGCCTTGATGGGCATCTGGAGGTCGGTGAGCAGGTCGAGGTCCTTCTCGGCCGGACGGCCCAGGGTCGTGAGGTAGTTGCCGACGATGATCGCGTTGATGCCGCCGAGCATGCCCTCGCGGGTGCCGAGGTCGCCGAGGGTGAGTTCGCGGCCGCCCGCGTAGCGCAGGATCGTCCGCGGCAGGGCGAGCCGGAACGCGGCGATGGTGCGGAGCGCGTCCGGGCCCTCGACGAGCGGGAGGTCGGAGAACGGGGTGCCGGGGCGCGGCGCGAGGAAGTTCAGCGGGACCTCGTCGGGCTCCAGCTCGGCGAGCTGGCCGGCGAACTCGGCGCGCTGCTCGACGGTCTCGCCCATCCCGATGATGCCGCCGCAGCAGACCTCCATGCCGGCGTCCTTCACCATGCGCAGGGTGTCCCAGCGCTCCTCCCACGAGTGGGTGGTGACGACGTTCGGGAAGTGCGAGCGGGCGGTCTCCAGGTTGTGGTTGTAGCGGTGGACGCCCATCGCGGTCAGCTCGTCGACCTGCTCCTGGGTGAGCATCCCGAGCGAGCACGCGATGTTGATCTCGACGGCGTCGTTGATGGCCTTGATGCCGTCGCGCACCTGCGACATCAGGCGCTCGTCCGGGCCGCGGACGGCCGCGACGATGCAGAACTCGGTGGCGCCGGTCTTCGCGGTCTCCTTCGCGGCCTCGACCAGCTCGGGGATGTTCAGCCACACCGAGCGGACCGGCGACTCGAACTGGCCGGACTGCGAGCAGAAGTGGCAGTCCTCGGGGCAGCCGCCCGTCTTCAGCGACACGATGCCCTCGACCTCGACCTCGGGGCCGCACCAGCGCATCCGGACCTCGTGGGCGAGCGCGAGCAACTCCTCGACACGGTCGTCCGGCAGGGTCAGGCACTCCAGGACCTGGTCGGCCGTGAGCCCCTTGCCCTCCTCCAGCACCTGCCGCCGCGCGGTCTCGATGACGTCGCTCACGCGGCCACCTCGCCCGGGGCTCGGTGGCCGGCCTCGCCTGGCGGCTCGGCCATGCGTGAGCTTCGCCGCCGTGTTTCCTGGTTCGCTTCGCTCACGTGTTCTCCTTGTCGAGGCCGTAGCTGTCGCGGAAGGTAGCAGGGTCGAAGGCGCCGCCCAACGCGGGGGCCAGGCCGCGGTGCGCGGCGACGAGGAACTCGGGGGCGTCGAGGGCGCCCGCGCCGGCGGGCAGCGCGCCCGCGAGGGGGCGGGCGGCGATGGTCTCCAGGTCGCGGATGTTGCTGCGCTGCGCCAGGTCCGGCTCGTCCGGCCAGGCGCCGATGACGATGCCCGCGAGCTGCACGCCGCGGTGCGCCATCGCCTCCAGGGTCAGCGCCGTGTGGTTGAGGGTGCCGAGGTCCGGGCGGGTGACGACGACGACCGCCGCGCCCAGCCAGCGGGCCAGGTCGGCGATCGTGCCGCCCTCCTCGTCGTAGCGGACGAGCAGGCCGCCCGCGCCCTCGACGAGCACGAGGCGGCGGTCGTCCGACAGGGCCCGGACGCGTTCGGCGACCTCGGGCAGCCGCACCGGCGGGGTCCCGGCGACCCGGGCGGCGGCGGTCGGCGACAGCGGGTCGGGGAACCGGGCGAACTCGTGCACGTCCTCGATGCCGGCGAGCCGGCGGACGTCGTCCAGGTCGCCGGGCTCGCCCGGTGCGATACCCGTCTGCCCGGGTTTGACGACCGCGACCGACGCGCCGCGCGCGGCGGCGACGGCGGCCAGCGCGGCCGTCACGACGGTCTTCCCCACGCCGGTACAGGTCCCGGTGATCACGAGCACGCTCACGCCCGGCACACTAGCGCGGGCCCCGGCGCCCGGTCCGTCGCCGAATCCCACAGGATTCGGCGGGGCGGTTTGTAATCGGCTCAGCCCCCGAGGGCCTCGGCGACCTCCCGGGTGACGGCCCGCAGCTCGGGGTCGAGCTGGTCGAGGCGGGCGTCCAGGTCGGCGGCGAACGGCAGCCGCTCGACGTCCGGGGCGGGGCGCGCCTCGGGCATCCACGCGGAGTGGATCAGGAACGGGACGGTCGTGCCGGGCGGCGGCGCGAGGACGGCGACGGGCCCGCGGCCCACGTCGGCGGCGTCGAACAGCTCGACGCGGAACCGGTCGTCGTTGTGGACGGCGACGACGAGGTAGCCGTCGTGGCCGCCCGGGGACGCCCCGGCGTACCGGGTGCCGCCCGCCGCGGCGGTGCCGCGCGGGACGAACGCGGGCGACGTCGGGTAGTCGTCGAGGGCGAACGTCCACTCGGCGAGGGGCTTGAGGTCGCCGCGGTCGTGGGTGACGAGGACGGCGGGGGTCTCCTCGGCGGGGAACAGCGCGGTGTCGACGCGGCCCTCGTAGTTGCGGAGGGCCCGCTGGTTGATGGCCTCGGGATGGAAGCCGATGTAGACGAGGTGGTGCCGCGTCGGGTCGGTCTGGCCTTCGAGGCTCCAGTCGATGGCGGACAGCTCGGCCTGCCACCAGCGGGACGGGTTCCGGGCGCGCGCGAGCTCGCGCACCCGGCCGCTCTCCGGGTCGAACCGCATGATGGTGGTGAACGCCGGGGTCATGCCGTGGCAGTACATCCCGCGCAGGGCGGGGTCGATGGGGCGGCCGTGCACGTCGAGGTCGTCCTCGCGCAGGTACATCCCGATGTCCACGCCCGGGGTGTTCTCCATGACGATCTGGACGCCGTCGGAGTCGTCGTAGCGCGCGTAGAAGTGGTTCACCTCGGGCGCGATCCGGAACTCCTTGCAGGTGACCGCGGACCGCCCGGGGGCGAGGTCGTCCTTGCGGATGAGCAAGAGCGGCCCGTCGGGGTTGTTGGCGACCGTCCGGTCCCCGCCGAAGATCTCGTCGGCGTCGATCTTGAAGGCGGTGTCGGCGAGGACGAGCCAGTCGCGCGTCTGCGTGATGGTGTGCGTGGCCTGCGGCAGCGTCGCGTTCTCGACGTCCCAGCGGTGCACCCGCGCGCCCGTCCCGTCGTAGCGGATCACCGAGACGGTGCCGGTGAGGACGTCGCGGCTGACGTTCCACATGCAGCCGCGGTCGGGGTCGACGACGGGATGCGCGGTCGTCGAGATCAGCGGCAGCACGGCCTGGTCCATCGCGGGCTTCCAGTCGTCGCGGTGCCCGACCTCGGCGACGAACGCGAGCGTGACCGGGTCGATCTCGACGGGCCGTCCGGCGTCCCACGTCGCGAACAGGCGGTCGCCCCACGGCAGCGGGGCGGTGTTGGCGCAGTTGACGAATCCCCACGGCGAGCTCGTGCCGACGGGTCCGGCGGCGAACAGGTCGGGACGCGCCCGCTTCAGCCGGACGGACGGGGTGTCGAGCACGCGGGCGCGCCACGGGAACCGCCCGTCCGGGCCGGGCCGCAGCGGGAGCCGCGCCATGATCCCGTCGCCGAAGAACGCGTGCAGGGGGTGGCTGCGCTGGTCGGAGGTGCTGACGACGAAGTGCCCGCGCACGTCGTCCGGCCAGGCTCCCGCGATCACCTCCAGGTCCATGTCGGGGTGGTCCTCGCCGAGGATCGAACGCGGAATCGGCATGACGCCTCCAGGGGGGTCGGCTCCAGCCAATCAACCTCGGGAGGGCGGGCGTCGTCAACCCTCTAACGACTATGTCCGAAACGTCCTTTCGCGCGGCTAATCTGGGCTCGGCCCCGTCCGTCCCGGCGGGGCGCGAACCGGACCCGGAGGTGCATCGGTGCCCGAACCCGCGATCGTCCGGACGGCCCGCCCGGACGAGTACGAGCTGATCGGCGCACTGACCGTCGAGGTGTACGTGGGCAGCGGGCTGGTGTCGCCGGACTCGTCGTACGCGGCGACGCTGGCCGACGCCGCCGACCGCGCCGCCAAGACCGAGCTGCTGGTCGCCGAGGTCGGCGGCGAGGTCGTGGGCGCCGTCGCGTACTGCCCGCCCGCCAGCCCGTACGCCGAGCTGGCCGCGCCGGACGAGGCCGAGTTCCGCATGCTGGCCGTCCTGGCGAAGGCGCGCGGCGCGGGCGCGGGACGCGCGCTGGTGACGGCCTGCGTCGACCGCGCGCGCACCGCGGGGCTGCGCGGGCTGCGGCTGTCGACGCAGCCGAACATGGCCGACGCGCACCGCCTCTACGACCGGATGGGCTTCGCCCGCACCCCCGACCGCGACTGGTCGCCCGTCCCCGGCCTGCGCCTCCTCACCTACGCCATGACCTGGTGACGGGGCGGCCCGTCAGGCGCGCGCGGCGTCGTCCTCGCCGGGCTCGGCGCCGGGAGCGCCGCCGGACAGGTCGCCGTGCCGGGAGCAGCGCGCCGTCCAGCCGAGCGGGGTGACCTGCACGACCATCCGGCGGCGGCAGCGGACGCAGTAGCGGGGCGGCTCCATCCGCCGGGCGGCGCGGCAGACCGCGTGGTCGCCCCGGTCGGCGGGCTCGCCGCAGCGGTCGCAGTACGTCTCCACGGTGGGCTACCGTACCGGCGCGTCGGCGCGCATGCGCGACACGAGTCCCGTGTCGTAGGAGCCGTTCGCGAACTCGGGGCGGCGGAGCAGCTCCGCGTGGAACGGCAGGTTGGTCGGGAGCCCCTCGATACGGAACGCGTCCACGGCGGCCCGCGCGCGGCTCAGCGCGTGCGCGCGGTCGTCGCCGTGCACGCACAGCTTCGCCAGCAGCGGGTCGTAGTGGGCGGTGACCTTGTTGCCCTCGGCGTACCCGGCGTCGATGCGGATGCCGTCGCCGACGGGCTCCTCCCACACCTTGATGCGGCCGCGCGCGGGCAGGAAGCGCTCGGGGTCCTCGGCGTAGACGCGGAACTCGATGGCGTGGCCGCGGGGCGCCGCGAAGGCGTCCGGGACGGGCTCGCCGGCGGCGATCAGGAACTGCATCTCGACGAGGTCGACGCCGGTGACCATCTCGGTGACCGGGTGCTCGACCTGGAGGCGGGCGCTCATCTCCAGGAAGTGGCACTCCTGCGCGGCGGGGTCGACGAGGAACTCGACGGTGCCCGCGCCGCGGTAGCCGACGGCCTCCCCGGCCCGGACGGCGGCGGCCAGCAGGCGCTCGCGGAGCTCCGGGCCGACGCCGGGCGACGGCGACTCCTCGACGAGCTTCTGGTGGCGGCGCTGCACGGAGCAGTCGCGGTCGCCGAGCGCGACGACCGTCCCGTCGGGCAGGCCGAGGATCTGCACGTCGACGTGCCGGGCGTGCGGCACGAAGCGTTCGAGGAGGATGTCGGCGCGGCCGAAGATGCGTTCGCCGCGGGCGCGGGCGGTCTCGTAGGCGCGGCGCAGGGCCGCCTCGTCGTGCGCGGCGCTCATCCCGGTGCCGTTGCCGCCCGCGGCGGGCTTGACCATGACGGGGTAGCCGATGCGTTCGGCCTCCTCGGCGGCGGTGTCGGCGTCCGGGACCGGCTCCCACACGCCGGGCACGACGGGGACGCCCGCCTCCTTCACCAGGTTCCGGCCGTTGATCTTGTCGCCGAGCCGGGCGATGGCGAGCGGCGGCGCGCCGACCCAGACGAGGTCGCGGGCGGCGACCTGCCGGGCGAAGTCGGCGTTCTCCGCGAGGAACCCGTAACCGGGGTGGACGGCCTGGGCGTTCGTCCGCCGCGCCGCCTCGATGATCGCGGGCGCGTTGAGGTAGCTGCGGGCGGCGTCGGCGGGGCCGATGAGGATCGCCTCGTCGGCCTCGGAGACGAACGGCAGGTCGGCGTCGGCCTGCGAGTACACCGCGATGGCCTTGAGGCCCATCGCGCGTGCGGTGTGGATGATCCGGCTGGCGATCTCTCCCCGGTTCGCCACGAGCACGGACTCGAACACCTGCGGACTCCTTCGGGGGACGGCGGACCGGGCGGCCCGTCCCGGCCGACACTAGCGGCCGCGGCGGTGCGCGTCCGACCGCGCGGGTGACAAATACCGGGCCCCAGTTTTGTCGATCACGGCCGGGTGCGGCGGTCCACGACGCGGCTGAGCGCCTCGACGACCGTCGGATCGTACTCGGCGGCGGAGTCGAGCCGCAGTCGTTCCAGGACGGCCGCGCCGCGGTCGCGGTCGGGCGACTCGCCGACCAGGTCGTCGTAGGCGTTGGCGACCTTGATAATGCGGCTGGCCAGGGGCGGCGCGACGGGGCGGTCGGCGTCGTCGGCGCCCGCGTCGGACGCGTCGTCGGCGGGGCGGCCCGTCCGGTAGGGGTGCGAGGACAGCCGGACGATGTGCGCCACGCGGTCGAGGACGCCGGTCTCCTTGATGACCTCGGCGCCGAGTTCGGCGATGCGGCGCTGCTCGGCGGGGGACGCGAGGACGGTGGCGCCGCCGGGGATCGGGTCGCCGAGGGACAGCTGCCCGATGTCGTGCATGAGCGCCGCGTACTCCAGTTCGAGGAGTTCGGCCTCGGCCATGCCGAGTTCGCGGCCCATCGCGACGGCGAACGCGGCGACGCGGCGGGAGTGCCCGGTCTCGACGTAGCCGCCGACCTCGGTGACGCGCGACAGGGCGCGGACGGTCTGCAGGTAGGTGGCGCGGACGCCCGCGTACCGGCGGAACGCGAACTGGGTGACCAGGATTGGCACCGTGAAGATCAGCAGCGCGGCCTGCCCCATCGCGGTGGTGGAGACGGCGATGAGCATGGCGGTGGCGCTGGTCGCCGCGCACAGCGCCATCTTCGCGCCGATCTCGTCGCGCAGCGCGATGCCGAACCGGGTGCGGACGGCCTCGGCGCGGATCAGCGCGGCGATCACCACGTCGGTGAAGCAGGACGCGATGACGACCAGGCCCATCGCGGCGAGCAGCAGGTACCAGGCGAGGCCGAGGTCCAGGAGCGGGCGGAAGCACAGCGCGACGATCGAGACGGTGAACAGCCGCCGCGCCATCGCGTCCGGGCGGGGGGTGCGGCCGACGGCGATGTGCGGCAGCGAGCCGATCAGCATGCCGGCGGCGGTGACGGCCACGACCTGGAGCGGCGAGTGGACGGCGGGGACGACGCCGAGCGGCGCGTCCGCCGGGGCGCCCTCGGGGCCGGCGCCGACGAGCAGCGCGTAGCCGATGGCGCCGGCGGTGGCGATGGGCGCCATCTCCCGGTTGCCGGGCATCACCATGCGGAACAGCTCGCCGAGCGCGATGAGGACGCCGAAGATGACCGCGAGGTCGGGCTGGACGAGCCCGACGGCGGCGACCTGGGTGATCGCGACGACGACGAACAGCCCGGCCGTGGCGATGAGCAGGAGCTGGCCGGAGTCGATGGACTGCCACGCGGCCCGTTCCCGGGCGCGGATCTGGGTGCTGGTCACGCTTGCTTTCCCGCCGGGTCGGTCACTTGCGCACTTCGTCCCCGGCGACGCGCAGCGGCGTGCTCGGGTCGTCGTGGTCCTGCCGGGTGGTCTCGGCGACGTCGTCGTCGGGCGGCGTCATGGGCTCGGGCGGCTCCCAGCCCTCCCGGTCGAGGGCGCGCAGGAACGCCTCGACCATGACGGGGTCGAAGTGGTCGCCCATCCCGCGCCGGAGTTCCTCGACGCCCTCGTCGACGCTGCGGGCGGCGCGGTAGGAGCGGGTGGAGGTCATGGAGTCGAAGGCGTCCGCGACGGAGATCACGCGGGCGAACTCGGGGATCTCGTCGCCGGCGAGGCCCATCGGGTAGCCGCGCCCGTTCATCTTCTCGTGGTGGTGCATGATCCCGGCGAGGGCCTCGTCCAGGAAGCCGATCTCGCGGACGATCTCCAGCCCGCGCATCGGGTGGAGCTGGATCGCGGCGAACTCCTCGGCGGTGAGGGAGCCGTTCTTCTGCAGGACCTTGGTGGGGACGCCGAGTTTGCCGACGTCGTGCAGCATCCCCGCGTAGCGGATGGCCTCGACCCGGTCGGGCCGCATCCCGATCTCCTTGGCGATCATCACGGAGCCGCGGGAGACGCGTTCGGAGTGGCCGCGGGTGTAGTAGTCCTTCGTCTCGACGGCCTGGCAGAGCGACGCGAGGGTGGCGGCGTGCGCCTGGTGCTGGTCGTGCGCCTGCTCCATCGCCCAGCGGGCGATGAACAGCGGCAGCAGCACCAGGACGGCGGCGAGCGGCCCGACCCGCGGCCACAGCCCGGCGATGAGCAGGCCGAACATGCCGTAGGCGAGGCAGCCGACGGCGAGCTGGCCGCTGTCGCGGACCAGCTCGCGGGGGGCGGCCTGGCGGCTGAGCAGCAGCACCCCGGCGGTGAGCGCCATGTTCACCAGGACGAACGCGACGAGCGCGCCGAGGAACGGTCCGATGACGTTCTCGACCCAGCGGGCCTGCTCGGGGCGGAAGCGGTCACCGCCGAGCAGTTCGAAGACGGTTCCGGCGATGAAGCCGCTGAGCGCGAACTGGGCGCCGTTGAACAGCCGCTTCTCCGGGGCGAAGATCCGCTGGCCGGTGACGACGGCGCAGCAGCCGAGCAGCGCCGCGCCGGCGGGGCCGAGCAGGACCACCGACGCGAGGCTGGCGGCGAAGCTCATCGAGACGCGCGCGCGTTCGACGTTCAGTCGGGCCGGTGCGGAGTCGCAGACGAGGAAGAGCACGGCCAGGACGGCCAGCTTCTTCCAGTCCAGCTCCGCGAAGGACGACGTCGCGATGAGGCCGGCCGCGAGGACGACCACACCGCACACGTACGCCCAGGCAGCGAGAGGTAGTCCACGCATTGCCGCCCCCTCGGGGATGACGAATGGGCGGGCCGCCGCCGGGATCGCTCGTGCCTGCCGGCACTAGACCCAGGACACGCCCTTGGGCATCATCAGCGACGACGCCGTGGCGCTCGAGTGCCGGGCCGTCCGGACAGGCATCTCGCGATGCAGCATGACTCCTTGCCTCCCCCCGCGGAAATCCGGAACGCCGGTGCACGACCGGCGGGCCGGGACTCTGACGACCCCGACCTCCGGGCGAGCACATACCCCGAATTCCCGGGTGCGCACCGTGCTCCCGTCGCTGAATTCGGCACAAGCCTAACGCGAACTGCCCAGGTCACACAGGCATGCAGGGAATCGTGAGCAAAGTGTGAACCAACCGTCACCTAAAGTGATCATTTTTCGGCCGTAAAACACGCAACGTATGCGCACCGACCTTATGCACGACCTCAATGCACGTGCAGAAGGCAAACAGTAAACTAAACAACCAGAAACAGCGGCGGAAAGGGATGGGCCGGTCATTCAGCGGCGTTCGGCGCCGCATACGGCATCACGGGCGGTTCCCGGACGCTTCCGCACACGAGGCATTCCCGCCCACCGGTCCGCCCCACCGGCCCGCCCCACCGGACGGCCGCTCAGCGGCGCTCGCGGGCCCACGCGACCGTCTCGGCGAGCCCGTCGGACAGCGACACCTGCGGCGTCCAGCCGAGCGCCCCCCGGGTCGGCCCCGGGTCGATCGCCATGGCGGGGAGGTCGCCGAGCCGGGGCGGCGCGAACGCGGGCTCGTCCGGGGCCCCCGCCGCCGCGGCGACGAGCGTGTGCAGCTCGCGGTCGGTGGTCTGCAGCCCGGTGCCCACGTTGAGCCGCCGCCCGCCGCCGCGCTCGTCCACCGCGCGGGCGAACGCGTCCACGACGTCCAGGACGTACACGTAGTCGCGGGTCTGCGTGCCGTCGCCGTACACCTGCGTCGGGCGCCCGTCGAGCAGCGCGTCCGTGAAGATCGAGACGACGCCCGCCTCGCCCTCGGGGGTCTGCCGGGGCCCGTACACGTTCGCGAGCGTGAGCGTGGTGAAGTCGACGCCGTGCAGCGCCCGGTACGTCTGCGCGTAGACCTCTCCCGCCACCTTCGACGCGGCGTACGGCGACGCGGGCCGCAGTTCGGCGTCCGGCGGGACGGGCAGCGCGTCCGGCACGCCGTACACGGCGCAGCTGGACGTGAAGACGATCTTGCGGCCGCCCGCCGCCCGCAGCGCCTCCAGGACGTTCGCGGTGCCGAGCACGTTCGTGCGGGCGTCGCCCAGCGGTTCGGCGACGCTGGCCCGCACGCTGACCTGCGCGGCCAGGTGGCAGACGACCTCGGGCCGCCGCGCGGCGGTCCGCTCGACGAGCGCCGGGTCGGCGACGTCCAGCTCCCAGAACTCGGTGTCGGGGCGGACGTTCGCGCCGGACGACAGGTCGTCCACGCCGACGACCTCGTGGCCGTCGGCGAGGAGCCGGTCGACGAGATGGGAACCGATGAAGCCGGCCGCGCCGGTGACCATTACGAGCACGGGAAAACGATAACCCGCGGCGCCCGGAGGGGCCCGTCGGACGGCCCGACCAGGCGGTTCGCCCTGGAACGTCCGGTCAGGCGGTCTCGGTCTCGGCGCGTTCGGCGCCGGGGTCGGCGCACTTGATCTCGCCGCAGATCTGCTCGATGCGGCCGAGGACCTTGCTGCGCAGGTCCTCCGGCGCGGGTTCGCAGCCGCAGGATTTGTTCACCAGCTTCTTCACGGCCTCCTCGAGGCCGTACTCGCGCAGGCAGGGCCCGCACTCGTCGAGATGCTGGCGGACCTCGCCGCAGCCGCCCTGGTCCAGTTCGCCGTCGAGGTACGTGTAGACCCGGGCCAGGACCTCGTCGCAAGGGGTGTCATGGTGGTCGCCACAGCTCATGGCTCACTCACCCTTCTCGCTCACCGCGCGGCGTCGGCCCGCGGTGCTCGGCATGTCACTCCACTCCCGGCGGCGGACGGGCGAGCGGTTCATGACCGCCTCCCGTTCGCCCGCGTGAGGCCGCGCTCCTGAGCGTAGTCCTCGAGCATGCCGCGCAGCTGGCGCCGGCCCCGGTGCAGCCGCGACATCACCGTGCCGATGGGCGTGCCCATGATCTCGGCGATCTCCTTGTAGGCGAATCCCTCGACGTCGGCGAGGTAGACGGCGATCCGGAACTCCTCCGGCAGGTCCTGCAGCGCCCGCTTCACGTCGGAGTCGGGCAGGTGCTCCAGCGCCTCGGCCTCGGCGGACTTCAGCCCGCTGGAGGTGTGCGACTCGGCGCGTGCGAGCTGCCAGTCCTCGATCTCCTCGGTGGCCGACTGCTGGGGCTGGCGCTGCTTCTTGCGGTAGGAGTTGATGAACGTATTGGTCAGGATGCGGTAGAGCCACGCCTTGAGGTTCGTGCCCTCCTTGAACTGGTGGAAGGACGCGAACGCCTTGGCGAACGTCTCCTGCACGAGATCCTCGGCGTCCGCCGGGTTGCGCGTCATGCGCAGCGCGGCGGAGTACAGCTGGTCCAAGAACGGGAGCACATCGCGCTGGAAGCGCTCCTGGCGCTGCTCCACGGTCTCCGTGGTGCCCGGTACCTGACCCACCCCCTCGTCTGCGGCGACACCGGCCGTGTCGTCCCCGCTAGACGATATCGGGCCGCGCAACCTCAGCGCGCCCCTGGGTGCCGGTGCCTTGCCGAGGGGCGATACCCCGGCACCGCGCGGGTAATCGGCAACGGCCGTGGTCATGGAACCCCCACCTTCGGCTGTACTCGTTCGTCTCACGCTTATGAGACGGTGCAACGCCGGGACGTCCCCGTCGATTCCCGCGATCCCGATCACGGTCGCGGCCCGGGGGGAGGGCTCTTCGCGGAGTGTCCTGCACGGAGGGTGATGACCGGGCCCGGACGGGGAAGAAGTGACTTATATGGCGAGAACAGGAGCAAAACGGTGCTACCGGTGCCGGCAGGACCTCCCGAGCCCACCATCGCCAGTCTGCGCGATCCCTCCGGCGACGGAGCAGGGGACTCTCTGGAGCGCTACTGGACCTTCTACTGGGCGGTGGCCGATGCCCAGCTGACGCGGTGGCTGCCCCGCGCCCCGTCCCGGGTCATGGACCTGTCGGGCGGGGACGGCCGGTGCGCCGGGCTCGCGGCCGGCGCGGGGCACTCGGTGCTGGAGGTCCGCGACCCGCTGCTGGACCGGGCCGCCCCGGACGGCGGCGCCCCCGCGTCCGGGAACGGGCGCGGGGCGGCGACCGTCCCGGTGCTCGGCGACTCGGGGACGCTCGACTTCCTCGACGACGCGTCCGTGGACGCCGTCGTCGCGGAGAACCGCGTCCTGTCGCGGCATCTGGCGACCGAGGCGACGGTCGGCGAGATCGCCCGCGTGCTGCGCCCGGGCGGCCGCGTCCTGCTGTGCGTCGACTCGCTCACGCTCGGCATGGCGCTGCTCGCCGAGCGCAACTACTGGGCGCACCTGTCGGACGTGCCGAGCGCGGAGGTCGTCCTGGTGCCGTGGCCGGACGGGACGATCACGCGGTGCTTCGGCACCGAGCAGCTCCGCGAGCTGCTCGGCGGCGCGGGCCTGGAGGTCGAGTGGGTCAGGCCGCGGACGGTGCTGTCGCCCTCGACGGTCGAGCACGTCCTCGGGCGCTCGCCGCGGGCGCTGGACCGGCTGGTGCGGACCGAGCTGAACGCGCCCCCGGGCGACGAGTCCGGGATCCACCTGCTGGCGAGCGCCGTCCGGCCGTGACCGGCGTCAGAACAGGGCGTCCGGCGGGCCGGCGGGGTCGTCGGACTCCGGCCGGACGAGGTCGGGCCCGTTGTTCTTGACGTTGTTGACCGCCTTCGACACCGGGTAGGCGTCCATCGTCCCGGCCATGGCGGGCACGAGCAGCCCCCGGACGCGGTCGGGTTCGGTGAGGGACGGGTCGAGCCAGGCGTCCCAGCGGTCCGGTTCGACGACCATCGGCATGCGGTCGTGGATGCGGCCGAGGTCGTCGGGCGCGTCGGTGGTGATGACCGTGCAGGTCCAGAGCCACTCGTCCTCGGGCGTCTTCCACAGCTCGTACAGGCCGGCCATGGCCATGATCCCGCCGTCCTTGGGGCGGATGAAGAACGGCTGCTTCTGCGGCCGCTTCTTCTTCTCCGCCTCCTCGCTCTGCTGGACGTACCACTCGAAGTAGCCGTCGGCGGGCAGCAGGCAGCGGCGCCTCGCGAACGCGCGGCGGTAGGACGGCTTCTCGTGCACCGTCTCGGCCCGCGCGTTGATCATCCGGTTGCCGATGGCGGGGTCCTTCGCCCAGGACGGGACGAGGCCCCAGCGGACGGTCCGGAGCTGCCGGACGGGCGCGGCCTCCTCGGGCGCGTCCTTCGGGGCCCGGTCGAGGATCACCGGGACCTGCTTCGTCGGGGCGACGTTGTAGTCGGGTTCGAGATCGCCTTCGACGGCGTCGACCTGCGCGCGGAACTCGTCGAGCAGTTCCTGGCGGGCCCGGGAGGTGGCATATCGACCGCACATGGCTCCATCCTGCCGCGCTTGAGGCGCGACGTGTTGGGCATGTAGCGCTGCATGCGACCGTTCACGACTCTGGCCCGCCCGTTCGTGGCGGCCCCTTTCATCATGACCGGCCTGGACGCGATGCGGGACCCGCGGGAGCGCGCCGAGCGGGTCGGACCGGCCGCCAAGCCGGTGACGGACCGGCTCGAGTGGCTGCCGAAGGACCCCGAGGCCCTCGTGCGGATGCAGGGCGCGCTCAGCGTCGGCACCGGCGCCCTCCTGCTGACCGGCCGGTTCCGCCGGCTGACGGCGCTGCTGCTCGCCGCGCAGGTCGTCCCGGCGCTGGCGACCGAGCACCGCTACTGGACCGAGGACGACCCGGACGCCCGGGCGAACGAGCGCGCGCACCTGCTGAAGAACGCGGGGCTGTTCGGCGCGCTGCTGATGGTGGCGGCCGAACCCCGCCGGGCTCCCCGGCTGGCGGAGGTGCGGCGCGCCGCCCGGGAGACGCAGGCCAAGCGCGGCGCGGAGGCGCGGGCGCTGCGCCGCGAGGCCGCGACGACGCTGCGGGACGCGCGCCGCGAGGCGGCCCGCCAGGTCGCGATCGCCCGCGCGGAGAGCGGGAAGAAGGCCGCGAAGCAGACCGCCAAGACCGCGAAGACGGCGAAGGCGGCGAAGGCGGGCAGGGCGGCCAAGGCCGGCGTCGCCTTCCGCGCCGGGAAGAGCGCCGGCAAGGGCGCGGGCATCGTGCAGAGCGCGAAGAGCGCGACCAAGGGCGCCGGCAAGAGCGCCAAGGGCATGACGAAGGGCTTGTCGAAGGGCATGTCGAAGGGCATGACCAAGGGCATGGGGAAGGGCGCCCGCAAGGGCGGCAAGAGCGCCCGGATCATCGGCATGGGCCCGTTCAAGGCCGTCGCCAAGGGCGCGGGCAGGAACGGCACCGGCCCCCTCCAGGCCCGGGTGCAGCAGGGCAAGCAGGCGGGACGCGCGGTCAAGGCCGGAACCGGCGCGCAGGCGCAGCGGGCGATGAAGGCGGGCCAGACGGTCCGGACCGGCACCGCCGCCCAGGCCGGCAAGGTCCTCCACGCCGTCAAACGCTGACGCCCACCCCCTCCGGCCGGGCGGCCGCGGGCGCGGGCCGCGCGCGGCGCCGGCGGCCTCCCGCGGCGGGGAGGGCGGTCCACCGCCCGCCTGCGGGGGCGACGCAATAAACTCGTCGCATGTCCTCCTCTTCTCCGCATTGGCTCGCGCCGGTCGCCGACGGGCCCGTGGACGCCACCGTGGCGTTGCCCGGGTCGAAGTCGATGACCAACCGGGCGCTGGTCCTGGCCGCGCTGGCCGATGAGCCGGTGTGCATCCACCGCCCCCTCCACAGCCGCGACACCGAGCTGATGGCGGACGCGCTGCGCGCGCTGGGGACCGGCATCGGGGAGGACTTCGACGACTGGCAGGTCCTCCCGGGCGAGCTGGCCGGGCCGGCGCGGGCCGACGTGGGCCTCGCGGGCACGGTGATGCGGTTCCTGCCGCCGGTGGCGGCGCTCGCGCGCGGCGAGGTGGCGATCGACGGCGACCCGCGCGCCCGGGAGCGGCCGATGGGCCCGATCATCGAGGCGCTGCGGGCGCTCGGCGCGGACATCGACGACGGCGGGCGCGGCGCGCTGCCGTTCACGGTCCGCGGGACGGGCGCGGTGGCGGGCGGCGCGGTGACGATCGACGCGTCCGGGTCGTCGCAGCTGGTGTCGGGGCTGCTGCTGGCGGCGCCCCGGTTCGGCAAGGGCGTGGAGGTGCGGCACGAGGGGCCGCCGGTCCCGTCGGCGCCGCACCTGGCGATGACCGTCCAGATGCTGCGCGCGGCGGGCGCGACGGTGGAGACCGGCGAGAACGTGTGGCGGGTGGCGCCGGGCCCGCTGCAGGGCGGCGAGTGGGTCATCGAGCCCGACCTGTCCAACGCGGCGCAGTTCCTGGGCGCGGCGCTCGTCGCGGGCGGGCGCGTCACCGTCCCGGACTGGCCGGACGCGACGACGCAGCCGGGCGACGCGCTGCGCGGGCTGCTCGCGCGGATGGGCGCCGAGGTGTCGCTCGGCCCGGACGGGCTGACGGTGCGGGGCCCGGGCGCCGGGGAGTACGCGGGGCTGGAGGCCGATCTGCACGAGGTCGGCGAGCTGACGCCCGTCCTGGCGGCGCTGGCGGCGCTGGCCGGGTCGCCGTCGCGGCTGACCGGCATCGCGCACCTGCGGGGGCACGAGACCGACCGGCTGGCGGCGCTGGTCGCCGAACTGAACCGGCTGGGCGGCGACGCCCGGGAGCTGCCGGACGGGCTGGAGATCCGGCCGCGGCCGCTGCACGGCGGCGTGTTCCGCACCTACGACGACCACCGGATGGTGATGGCCGCGGCGGTGCTCGGGCTGGCCGTCCCCGGCGTCGAGGTGGAGAATCCGGGCACGGTCGGCAAGACGATGCCGGACTTCACCGGGCTGTGGGCGTCGCTGCGGGCGTCCGCCTGAGGACGAGAGGGCGGGACGCTGGCACGACGACGCGAATACGACGAGGACGACGTCCGGGTGCGGCCCGGGCGGCGGGGGTCGCGGCCGCGCACCCGCCGCCGTCCGGCGCACGAGGGCGCCAGCCCGGCGCTGGTGATCGCGGTGGACCGGGGCCGCTACCGCTGCCTGGCCGACCCGGGCACCGGCGACGAGCGGGCCGTGACCGCGATGCGCGCCCGCGAGCTCGGGCGCAAGGGCGTGGTGGTGGGCGACCGGGTGGCGCTGGTCGGTGACGTGTCGGGCGACACCGACACGCTGGCCCGCATCGTCCGGGTGGAGCCGCGGACGTCGGCGCTGCGCCGCACCGCCGACGACACCGACCCGTTCGAGCGGATCGTCGTCGCCAACGCCGACCGGCTGGTCATCGTGACGGCGCTGGCAGACCCGGAGCCGCGGCCCCGGATGATCGACCGGCAGCTCGTCGCGGCCTACGACGCGGGCATGGACCCGCTGCTGTGCCTGACCAAGGCCGACCTCGCCGACCCGTCCGGGCTGATCGCCGAGTACGCCCCGCTGGGCTTCCCGTGCGTGGCGACGCGGCTGGCCGGGGCCGACGACGGCGACCTGAGCGCGCTGCGCCGGCACCTGTCCGGACGGACGAGCGTGCTGGTCGGGCACTCGGGGGTCGGGAAGTCGACGCTGGTGAACGCGCTGGTCCCGGACGCCGAACGCGCGGTCGGGAACGTCAACGCGGTCACCGGGCGGGGCCGGCACACGTCGTCGTCGGCGATCGCGCTGGAGCTGCCCGGCGGGGACGGCTGGATCATCGACACCCCGGGCGTGCGGAGCTTCGGGCTCGCGCACGTCGACCCGGCGAACGTGATCCACGCGTTCGAGGACCTCGCGGAGGGCGCGGCGGAGCGCTGCCCGCCGCAGTGCGACCACTTCCAGGACGACTGCGGGCTGGACGGCTGGGTCGCCGAGGGGCGCGCGGGCCGGGCCCGCCTCGACTCGCTGCGCCGGCTGCTCGCCAGCCGCGAGGGCGAAGCGGAATAGCCGTCCGGTCCGGGGCGGGACGTCGGTATCGTCCTCCCCATGCGCCAAGTGATCGCCGACCGGTACGAGCCGGTGGAGCTGCTCGGCCGCGGCGGGATGGGCGCGGTGTGGCGGGCCCGCGACCGCGTGCTGGACCGCGAGGTCGCCATCAAGGAGGTCACGCCGCCCGCGGGCCTGGACGACGAGCAGACCGGCCGGATGTACACGCGGACGTTCCGGGAGGCCAGGTCGGCGGCGCGGCTCGACCATCCCGGGATCGTCACCGTGTACGACGTCGTGGAGGAGGACGGCCGCCCCTGGATCGTCATGCAGCTCGTCCGGGCGAAGTCGCTCGACGCGATCGTGAAGGGCGAGGGTCCGCTGCCGCCGGAGCGGGTCGCGGCGCTCGGCCTCGACCTCCTCGACGCGCTGCGGACGGCGCACGCGGCGGGGGTCGTGCACCGCGACGTGAAGCCGGGCAACGTGCTGCTGCCGCCGAACCGGGCGGTGCTGACCGACTTCGGCATCGCGACGGTGGCGGGCGACGAGACGATCACGCAGACGGGGGCGATCATCGGTTCCCCGGCCTACCTCGCGCCCGAGCAGGCCCGCCGGCAGAAGGCGTCCCCGGCCTCGGACCTGTGGTCGCTGGGCGCGACGCTCTACGCGGCCGTCGAGGGCCGGTCCCCGTACCAGCGTCCGGACGTGTGGGGCGTGATGAGCGCGCTGCTGTCGGAGGAGCCCGATCCGCCGCGGCGGCCCGGCACCGCACCTCCCGGTTCCGCGCCTCCCGGCGCCGTGCCTCCCGGTTCCGCGCCTCCCGGCACCGTCCCTTCCGCCGGCGAACGGACGGGCGGGGAGCGGCGCGGCATGCGGTGGGCGCTGATCCTGCCGATCGGGGTGCTCGCGGTCCTGCTGGCCGCCGGAGTGCTTTCGGCCGCCGTCTTCCTGTCGGAGCGCGACGGGAACCGCGAGCCGTCGGGGCAGGCGGGTTCGTCGGGTTCGGCGGGCGCGGGCACGCCGGGGAGCGGAACCGCCGGGTCCGCGGGCGCCGGCGTCCCCGCCGGATACGAGCCGTACCAGGGGGCGGGGTTCGCGGCGGCGGTGCCCAAGGGCTGGAAGGCGGAGCAGTCCGGCGACGACGTGACGTTCACCGATCCGGCCGCGGACAGCAAGCGCGGCATCGTCATCCAGCGGATCGCCGAGAACGCCGCCGACCTGGGCGGCGCCCTCGCCAGCGCGGCGAAGGAGTTCGAGAACGATCCGTCGTACCAGGACTACCGGCAGGTGGACTTCAAGAGGGGCCTCTCCTACCAGGGGGACGACGCGGCGGATCTGGAGTTCACGTTCACGCAGAACGGCACCGCCGGGCGCTGCCGCGTGCGCGTGTTCCGTTTCGACGACGCCGTCTACCAGGCCATTCTGGTGAGCCGCGCGGAAGGCTGGGACCAGAGCGTCCCGTATTACACGACGTTCCTGAAGACGCTCCGCGCGACGTCCTGACAAGGTAGTTCGCCACATCTCGGGCGGCCGGTTCCGGTCTCGGTGGTTCCTCGGGCAGGCCATGACCGGCCAGTCCGCGGCGGGAAAATCCGCTTACCGTCATTGATATGACCCACGTCGTCGCCGGACGGTACGAGCTGGTGGAGCCGCTCGGCCGGAACGGGACCGGCCCCGTCTGGCGCGCCCGCGACCTCGTCCTCGACCGGGAGGTCGCGGTCCAGGAGGTCTCCCTCCCGGAGCGGCTCGGCCCCGACCGGATCCGGGCGGCGCACGCCCGCGTCGCCAGGGAGGCGGGGGCGGCGGCCCGGCTCGACCATCCCGGTCTCGTCACCGTGCACGACGTCGTCGAGGAGGGCGGCCGCCCGTGGGTCGCGGCGCGGCTCGTCCGGGCCGCGTCGCTCGCCGCGCTCATCGAGCGGGACGGGCCGCTGCCGCCCGAGCGGGCCGCGGCGCTCGGCCTCGACCTCCTCGGCGCCCTCCGCGCCGCGCACGCCGCGGGCCTCGTGCACCGCGACGTCGAACCGGGCACCGTCCTGATCGAGGCCGGGCGCCCCGTCCTCGCCGCCCTCGGCACCGCCCCGGACGCGGCGGACGAGCGCGCCGCGCCGCCCGGCGCGCTCGCCTGCCCGGCGCCCGAGCGGGCCGCCGGGCATCCGGCCACCGCGGCGTCCGACCTGTGGGAGCTCGGCGCGACGCTGTTCGCGGCGGTCGAGGGGCACCCGCCGTACCCGCGGGCGGCCGCGGCGGCCCCGGAGCCGGCGGCGACGCGGCTCGCGGGCCCGCTCGCGCCCGTCCTGCACGGCCTCCTGCGCCGGGCCCCGGAGCAGCGCGTCGGCCACGACGAGGCCGAGCGGCTGCTGCGGCGGGCCGCGGCGCCCGGCGCCGCGGCGTGGGCGGCGCCGGGCACGCCGCCGCCGTTCCCGCCCGCTCTGCCGCCGGCCGGGCCGACCCTGGCGGGCGAGCCCGGCTGGGGGCCCGGCACGCATCCGGGCGGGCCGCCGCCGCGCACGGGCCCGCGGTGGACGGTCATCGTCCCGGCCGCGGTCGTCGCGGTGGTGCTGGTCGTCGCCGCCGTCGCGGTCGCGGTCCTGCTCGGCCTGGACGACGACGCCGACCCCGGGGCGCCGATCGCCGGGGCGACGTCCGAGACCCCGGGCGCGGCGGCGCCGTCGAACCCGGCCGAATACCGGGAGCACCGCGGGGACGGCTTCGCGGCGAGCGTGCCGGCCGGGTGGGAGACCGAGCGCGACGGCGAGGAGGTGTCGTTCTCCGATCCCGCGGAGATCCGGAGCATCTCGCTCACGAAGATCGGCGCCGCCGAGGACCCCCTGGCGCCCACCGACGTCGCCGCCGCCCTCAGGAACGCCGCGGAGTCGTTCGCGAGCGACCCGGTGACCTATCCGGGGTACCGGGAGGAGCGGTTCACCGAGTTCGACTACATGGGCGACGACGCGGCCGAACTCCAGTTCACCTTCACCGCGGGCGGCGTCGAGGCGCGCATGCTGATGCGGCTGTTCCGGTTCGGCGACACGGTCCACAGCGCGATCCTGACCGCGGACCTGGGGCAGTGGGACGCGTCGCTCCCCCACTACGAGACGTTCCTGCGGACGCTCCGCGCCGAGTGACCCCCGTCAGGGCCGCTCGCTCCTCGCGGAGCCCTCGAAGAGGGCGCGGGCGCGTTCCTCGGCCTCGTTCAGCGCCTCGGCGTGCTCGGGGGCGAGGTCCTGGACGCAGCGGGTCATCTCCTCGGTGACGTGGCTGAACGCGGCCTCCTCGGCGCCGCGCAGCGCCGCCCGGACGGTCGCGGAGCGGGCGCCGAGCGCGGCCCACTCGAGTTCGAGGCGGGCGACGGCCTCGTCGAACGCGCGCGCCGCCTCGGCGGCGGAGCCGGCCAGGTCGGCGGGGACCGGGCCGCGGCCGGCGCGGCGGGCGGAACCGGACAGGGCGGAGATCCGCCCGGCGAGGTCGAGGCCCTCGCGGGCGAGGGGCAGCACGTCGTGGACGAGGGCGGTGACGGCCTTCGCCAGCTCCTCCACGCGGGTGAGCAGCGTCCGCGTCGCCTGCTCCAGCGCCCCGGACGTCCGCTCGGCGACCCGCTCGGCGGCCTCCCGCTGCCGTTCCGACAGGGCCGCGACGACGTCGCGGTCGAGGAGGCGGCGCAGGTCGCGCTCGCGGGCGGCGTGCGCCGCGCGTTCCGCGTCGCCGCCGGCGGGGCGGGCCCGTCCGGCCCGCTCCGCCCAGAGGCGTTCGATGCGCCGCTCCCCCGATCTGGCGATCTCGCCGGTGACCTCGTCGAGGGCCTCGCCGGCGCGCGCCTTCAGCCGTTCGACGCGGCCGTAGAGCGCCTCGCGCTTGAACGGGTCGTTCAGCTCGTTCAGCTGGGCCTGGAGCCTGCGGGACACGTCGATGGCGTGCTCGGCGAGGGGGACGAGCCGGTCGGCCAGCTCGTCCAGTGTCTGCGCCCGGCGCGGGTCGGTCAGTTCGGCCACCCAGCCGGGCAGGTCGTGGGACATGCGCCCATGCTGCCACCGGACGGGCCTTCCGGGCGGGCCGTCACGCCGACGGGCGGCCCGAAAAGCGGGAACGGCCCCGCGCGGGGCCCGCGGGGGTGTGTCGGGGCGCCCGCCGGTCGCGGTAGCGTGGCACGCCGTGGCGGGCTATTCCGATGACCTGCGTTTCGCGCACGTGCTGGCGGACCAGGCCGATGACATCACGACCAAGCGCTTCCGGGCGCTCGATCTCGACGTCGAGACGAAGCCGGACCTGACACCGGTGAGCGACGCCGACCGCGGCGTGGAGGAGCAGCTGCGCGCCACGCTCGGCCGGTCCCGGCCGCGCGACGCGATCCTCGGCGAGGAGTACGGGCGGACCGGCGGCGGGAACCGCTGCTGGGTCATCGACCCGATCGACGCGACGAAGAACTTCGTGCGGGGCGTCCCGGTGTGGGCGACGCTGATCGCGCTGATGGAGAACGACGAGGTCGTCGTCGGGGTCGTGTCGGCCCCCGCGCTGAACCGGCGCTGGTGGGCGGCGCGGGGCGGCGGCGCGTTCACCGGCCGGAGCCTGACCCGCGCGACCCCGATCAGCGTGTCGGCCGTCGGTGAGCTGTCGGACGCGTCGCTGTCGTTCTCGAGCCTGAGCGGCTGGGAGGAGGCGGGGCGGCTGAACCACTTCCTCGACCTGACGCGCGAGGTGTGGCGGACGCGGGCGTTCGGCGACTTCTGGTCGCACATGATGGTCGCCGAGGGGGCCGTCGACGTGTCGACGGAGCCGGAGGTGTCGCTGTGGGACCTCGCGGCGCTCCAGGTGATCGTCGAGGAGGCGGGCGGGATGTTCACCGACCTGTCCGGCGTGCCCGGCCCGGACGGCGGCAGCGTCGTGTGCACGAACGGGAAACTGCACGCGGACGTCCTGCGCACGCTGGGCGGCGGGCAGCTCTCCCTGCGCATCTAGCGGCGGAACCCGCCTCTTCCAGGGACTTTCCACCGGGCCACTCGCGACATATCGTGGAACGACGGTCGGCGCACGGCCGTTGTCCCGGTAGGGCGGCCCGTATCGGAGGTAGGCATGTCGACCCAGACCAAGATCGTGATCGGCGGTGTCGCCGTCGGCTTCCTCACGTTGTTCATCTTCCCGTGGTGGCTCACCGCGCTGATCATCCTCGGCGTGCTCGCCGCGCCGCTCGCGGGGTACCTGATGCTCGACCCGTCCCAGCGCAGGCGGGTCCGGGCGCAGGGCCGCAAGCGGCTGAACGGCTGACCCGTCCGGCCGGGAGCCGACTCCCGGCCGGCGCGGGGCGGCGTCAGGCCCAGAGCTCGCGGTCGGCGCCGCGCGGGTCGCGGACGGTCGCGTCCGCGTCCCCGTCGAAGACGCGCACGGCGCGGGCGTCCGCGTCGTACCGCTCCCAGCCGGGGTCGCCGTCCGCCGCGAACCGCACCCACGCGCGGTGCAGGGCGTCGGCGAGGGCCTGCGGCGGGTTCGGCCCGGCCAGTTCCGAGTCGGGCACCAGGTTGTCGAACACGAACCCGAGTTCGAGGGCGTGGCAGGCGCCGAGGTCGTGGTTCGGGGACCGCCAGCCGAACTCGTACATCCACGTCCGGCCGCCGTTCGCGGCGTGCCCGGCGGCGGCGCGGTGCGCCGGGACCCGGAACAGGCTGTCGGTGACGATGGCCGCCATCAGCTCGCCCGGGGCGAGCGCGGGGTACCGCTCCCGGTAGGCGGCGGCGACCGCGGGCGGCACGCCCATCCCGGCGGTGGCGGCGCCGACGAGGTCGTCGGTGAGGACGGCGGCGACGCCGGTCGGCATCAGGAACAGCCGGAACTCCTCGGCGGTGTAGCCGGTGAGCAGGTCGACGCCGCGGCCGGCGCCGGCCGCGATGGCGTCCTCGGGGCGCCGGGCGAGCAGCTCGCCGTCCAGGACGGGGGTGAGCGCCATCCCGCCGGCGGCGGTGGTGGCGCCCCAGCGGGCGGGGTCGGGCAGCGCGGACACCTCGCCGGAGACGGCGGCCTGCACGGGGACGATCGCGGCCGGGTCGAGCGCGGCGAACCCCTCGGCGGTCGGCTCGACGCCGAGGCGGGCCGCGATCTCCTTGGCGACGAGCAGCGCGTCGTCCGGGTCCTGCGCGATCTGCCCGGCGCCGCTCTGCGCGACCGCGCGGTGGAACAGCCCGAGGTCCAGGGAGAGCAGGGTGGTGACGCTCATCGCGCCCGCCGACTCGCCGAACACCGTGACGCGTCCTGGGTCGCCGCCGAACGCCGCGATGTTGTCGCGGACCCATTCGAGCGCGGCGATCTGGTCGCGCAGGCCCCGGTTGGCCGGGGCGCCCGGCAGGTACGCGAAGCCCTCGACGCCGAGCCGGTAGTTGATCGTCACGCAGACGACGCCGTCCCGCGCGAAGTTGCCGCCGTCGTAGGTCGGGACGGCGCCGGACCCATTGACGAACGCGCCGCCGTGGATCCACACCATCACCGGCAGCCCGGACCCGCCCGGCTCGGGCGTCCAGACGTTGAGGTTGAGGCAGTCCTCGCCCGGGATCTCGGGGTCCGGGAGGAGGGTCTTGAACGGGCCCGCGTAACCGGGTTTCGGCGCGGTCGGGCCGTACGCGGTCGCGTCGCGGACGCCGTCCCACGGCGCGGGCGGGCGCGGCGCCCGGAAGCGGTCCGGGCCGAACGGCGGCGCGGCGTAGGGGATGCCGAGGAAGGCGGTGACGCCGTCCCGGGTGGTGCCGCGGACCCTGCCGTGCTGCGTGCGGACGACCGGCTCCATGTTCGCGCCTCCGGTTCTAGAACGATATTCGAACAACCGAAGACTAAGGGACGGCGCGGCGGTCGGCGAGCCCTTATCGGCGCAGCATGCGGGTCAGGTAGTCGCGGGCGAACGCGCGGATCTCGCCGTCCTCCTCCAGCGGCAGCCCGCCGCCCGGGACGAGCAGCAGCGAGGCGGCGAGCCGCACCAGCACCTCGGCGACCGCGTCGTGCTCGGCGGCGTCCGCCGGACGGGCGCGGCGGAGCCGCTCGGCGAGGACGTCGCGGGCCGCGA
Organism: Actinomadura sp. WAC 06369; assembly: GCF_003947565.1. NCBI lineage: Bacteria > Bacillati > Actinomycetota > Actinomycetes > Streptosporangiales > Thermomonosporaceae > Actinomadura > Actinomadura sp. WAC 06369. Next base: position 25,025 of record NZ_QHJN01000086.1, read on the forward strand.
CCAGGACCGCGCCGCCGTTCATGCCGAGCTGCGGCAGCAGGGTCTCGGGCTCGCTCTCCAGGACGCGCCGCATCAGCGGGTGCCGCCGGGCGCCCTGCAGGCCCGCGACGAACCCCTCGACGACGGCGTCCTCGGGCGTCGCGAGGCCCTCGGTGGCGCGGGCGATCGCGGTGAGGAACCGGCGCACCTCCCGCAGGATGACCGCCTGCAGCAGCCGGTCCTTGCTGGTGAACCGGCGGTAGATCGTGGTGCGCGCGACGCCCGCGCGCCGGGCGACGTCCTCGACGCTGACGCGGCGCAGCCCGTAGGTCTCGAACTCGGCGAGCGCGGCGTCCAGGATCCGGGCGTCCAGGTCGTCGGCGCCGCCCGGCTCGGGCGACGACAGCCGGGCGAGCAGCCCGCCGTCCGCCGCCGCGTCCGGGCCGCCGCGGGCCGCGTCCGCGCGGGCCGCATCCGTCGCATCGGTGGTCATGCCCGCACCCTAACCGCGGAGCGGCCCCGCCGGTGACCACCGGGAAGCAACAAAGCTACAATCTTCGTCATTCTGTTCCTCTCGCGTTCCCCCCGGCGGTGCACATGACGGACCCGGCCCCCTCCCCGCTCGGCCCCGGCTCGCTCACCTGGCGCTACTTCGGCGACACCCGCATGCTGCTCGTCGGCCCGCGCGCGGCCGTCCTGCAGAACATGCTGCCCGCGCTCGGCCAGGGCGTCCTCGACCACTCGGTCTTCTTCGCGGAGACGTTCGCGCGGCTCAAGCGGTCCGCCGGGCCGATCCTGGACACCGTCTACGGCGGGGAGCGCGCCGCCGCGACCGGACGCACGGTGCGCGACTACCACCGCGACATCAAGGGGACGATGCCGGACGGCTCGCGCTACCACGCCCTCGACCCCGAGACGTACTACTGGGCGCACGCCACCTTCCTCGACAACATGATCTACGGGATCGAGACGTTCGTCCGGCCCCTGTCGGAGGCGGAGAAGCGCCGGATCTACGAGGAGTCGAAGGTCTGGTTCCGGATGTACGGGGTCAGCGACCGGGCGATGCCGGACGACTGGGACGGCTTCCGGCGGTACTGGCGCCGGATGCTCGACGAGGAGATCGTCGCGCACAAGACCGCCAGGTACGGCGTCGGCTACGTGACCAAGGGGCTGCCGGCGCCGCCGCGCGTCCCGGCGCCGCTGTGGCGGGCGGTGTCGCCGCCGCTCGACGCGGTCGCCCGGTTCATCACGGTCGGCGGCATGCCGCCGCGGATGCGGGAGCTGCTGGACCTGCCGTGGAGCGCGGCGGACGAGCGCCGGCACCGGCGGTTCGCCGCGCTCGTCCGGAAGGGCAACGCGCTGTGGCCCCTGCTACCGGAGTCCGTCCGGTACCTGCCGCAGGCCCGCCGCGCCTTCCGGGAGGCGCGGAAGGCGCGGCGGGATCCGCGGCGGGGCGGCGCTCAGGAGCCGGCGCGGATGCGGGCGTCGTAGCCCTTCCGGGCGGCCGGGTCGTACTCGAGGAAGATCCGGTCGAGCCCGTACCGGCGGGACACCGCCCGCCGGACCCGGTCCGGGAGCAGGGCGCCCAGCCGGGTCTGCGTCCCGAGCCGCTTCGGCACCACGATCTGCGGGCGGGGCCGCCCGATCAGCCCGACGATCGCGGCGGCGATCTCCTCGGGCTCGCAGTTGCGCATCCCCGTCGGGCTGGCCGTCCCGGCGACCAGCTCGGTGTTGGTGAAGGACGGCAGGACGGCGCTCACGTGCACGCCCCGGTCCCGCACCTCCAGCCGCGTCGCCTCGGTGAACGCGACGACGGCGGCCTTGCTCGCGTTGTAGAGCGCCAGCCCCGGCGTGTAGAGCAGGCCGGCCAGCGACGCGACGTTGACCACGTGGCCGCGCCCGCGCGGCAGCATCCGGTCGAGGGCGAGCTTGGTGCCGGTCATCACGCCGTGCACGTTGATGTCGAGGCAGCGGCGGGCGTCGTCCTCGCTCTCCTGCGTGACGGGCCCGATCGGCATGATCCCCGCGTTGTTGACCAGGACGTCGAGGGGCCCGGCCTCCGCTTCGGCCCGGTCGAGGAACGCCTCGAACGACGCGCGGGACGTGACGTCCACGACGAGCCCGGTGACGCCCAGGTCGTCCGCCGCGGCCCGCACCGCCGCCTCGTCGATGTCGCCGATGACGACGGTCGCGCCGCGCGCCTTGGCGGCGCGGGCGGTGGCGAGGCCGATGCCGCGCGCCGCCCCGGTGATCGCGATGACCTTGCTCACGGGGTCTCCCATCGTTCGAGGCGGACGGGCAGCCCGTCCTTGGGCGACGGCAGCGACGTGGTGTCGAGCGGCCACTCGTACCGCGCCGGGACGCTCCACCGGTACCGCTGTAGGATCTGGTGCAGGATCGTCTTCACCTGCATACCGGCGAAGTACAGCCCGATGCACTTGTGCGCTCCGCCGCCGAACGGCGCCCAGGCGTACTTGTGCGCCTTGTCCTCGCGGCGCTCCGGGGAGAAGCGCTCGGGGTCGAAGCGCTCCGGGTCGGTCCACCACTGCGGCATGCGGTGGTTGCTGAGCATCGGCACCACGACGACGGTCCCGGCGGGGACGTGGTAGCCGAGGACGGACGTGTCCTTGACGACCTTGCGGGGCAGCGCCGGGACGGGCGCGACCATCCGCAGCGACTCCTTCATCACCATGTCGATGCCGGTGAGGGCGTCGAGGTCCTCGTACCCGGGCCGCGGCTTGCCGAGGGCGAGCGACTCGTCGCGGAGCCGCTCCTGCCACTCGGGGTACTTCGCGAGGTAGTAGGCCATCGTGGTGAGCGTGATGGTGGTGGTGTCGTGCGCCGCCATCAGCGCGAAGATCATGTGGTTGACGACGTCCTCGTCGGTGAACCGGTGCCCGTCGTCGGTCTCGGCGTGGCACAGCGCGGCGAACAGGTCGTCCCCGCCGTCGCGGCGCTTGGCGGGCAGGTGCCGGTAGAAGAACTCCTCCAGCACCTTGCGGGCCCGCAGGCCCTTGTGCCAGCGCAGGCCGGGCACGGGGAAGCGCACGTAGGCCGTCCCGGCGCGGACGGCGTCGACGAACGCGCCGTTGACCCGGTCGCGTTCCGCGCGGTCCAGTTCGACGCCCATGAAGACGTCCACGGCGAGGTCGAGCGTGAGCTGCTTGACGTGGTCGTAGACCTTGAACTCCCGCCCCGGCGTCCACGCGTCGAGGCCCTGCACGATGCCGGGCTCCATCGCGTCCATGTAGGCGCGCAGCCGGGCCTTGGTGAACGCCTGCTGCATGATGCGGCGGTGGTGCAGGTGCTCCTCGAAGTCCAGGAGCATGATGCCGCGGTTGAAGAACGGGCCGATGAAGTAGCTCCAGGCGGGGCCGTTCGCGAAAGCCTTGTCCCGGTTGACCAGGACGACCTCCGCGGCTTCGGGGCCCTGCACCGTGCAGGTGCGCTGCCCGAGCAGCCAGCCCCAGGCGACCGGCCCGTAGGCGTCGTAGCGCTTGCGCGCCTGCCCGATCGGGTCCCGCATCACGGCCAGCGTGTTGCCGATGTAGGGGATGCCGGGCACGCCCGGGACCGGTTTGAGGTCGCTGCCCTGGGGCGGCGGCGCGAGGACGCCCGTCATGGCACCTCCGGGGGGTTGTGCAACAAAAGGACGGAAAATGTTGCTTCGTTATCTGTTGCTTCGTTGTAACGCAGCGGACACCGGTAAGTCCAGACTTATCAGGGGTGACCTGCGACGCCCTCCGGCGCGCCGGCGCCGCCGGGCGGCCTGAGGAGCCGCCGGCGCGCGTACCGCGACAGCGGCCGGTAGCCGCCGCCCCGGTCGCGCGCGTACGCCCCGTCCCCGGCCTCCGGGACGCCCTCGTCCCGCAGCGGCCCGGTCTGCAGGCGCCGCCCGGCCGTCACCGGGATCTCGTCGACCACCCGTACCAGCGCGGGCCGCAGGCCCGGGTCCACCCGCAGCAGCGCCTCGGACAGGTCGACGGGCTTGAGGTCGGCGCCGTCCCGCAGCCGGACGGCCGCCGCGACGATCTCCGCGTCGCCCACCGGGATCCCGTAGACCGCGACGGCGTCGATGTACGGCAGGTCGCCGAGCGCGTCCCGGATCGGGCCGGGCGGGACGATGCCCTCGGCCGTCCGGATCAGTTCGGCGTCCCGCCCCAGCAGCCAGAAGTCGCCGTCGGCGTCGCGGGTGAACAGGTCCCCGGTGATGGACCAGGCGTCGTCCGGTTCGAACACGCCCCGCACCGGGCGGGACGCGTCGCCGAGCGCCGCGGGCCGCACCCGCGACAGCAGCATCCCGATCTCGTCCGGTGCGCACTCGATCGCGAGCCCGTCGGGTCCCTCGGCGAGCCGGCCCCGCTCCAGGTCGTAGCGGGCGAGCCGCACCTCGGCGCTGCCGGGCAGCGGGCGGCCCAGCGACCCCGGCTTCTTGCCGCTCAGGTTCACCAGCACCGACTCGCCCGCGGTGGACGCGTAGAACTCCAGCACCCGCGCGGGCGCGAACCGCTCCTCGACCCGCCGCCACAGGCCGCGCGGCATGCCCGAGCCGATGAACAGCCGGACGGCGTGGTGCCGTTCGGCCGGATCCGGCGGCGCGTTCACGAGGTCGCGCAGCAGCGTCCACGTGTACGACGCGACCGTCACCCCGTACCGGCGCGCCTCGTCCCAGAACGTCGCGGGGTCGTAGCCGCCCGCCAGCGCGAGCCGCGCGCCGCCCGCGACGGCGCCGCCGAGGCTCATCAGCAGCGCCGACGGGTGCTGGATCGGGGTGATGCTGTACACGGTGTCGGACGGCGACAGCGCGGCCGACGAGGCCGTGCCGAACGCCGACAGTGCCCACCGCCGGTTCGTGATCCGGCTGGCCCGCAGGTGCTCCCCGTCCCCGCTGAACACTACGAACGCGAGGTCGCCCGCCCGTCCGGGGTTCGGCCGGTACCAGGCGGGCGGCTTCATCGCGGCGACGTCGATGCGCTCCATGTCCGGCAGGACGTCGCGTCCCGCGCCGCGCGCGCCGCCCAGCAGGTGCGCCGGGACCCCCAGTTCCGCCGCGCGCGCCGCGTGCTCCGGGTCGGCGATCACCCGGCCGACGCCGCCGAGCCGCGCCTCCGCCGCCGGGTCGCCGTCCGGGCGCAGCAGCACGGCCACCGCCCCCAGCCGGGACAGCGCCGCCACCAGCGCGAGCGCCGACGGCCGCGTCCCCATCAGCACGCCGACCGGGTCGCCCTGCCGCACCCCGATGTGGATCAGCCCGCGCACCACGGCGTCCACCCGCCGCTTGGCCGCCTCGTGGGTGTGCCCGCGCCCCTGGTAGACGAAGAAGACCTCGTCGGGCATCCGCGCGGCCTGCTCGTCCAGCAGCAGCCCCATCGACATGCGGGTGGCCGAGTGGATGCGCTCCAGCCGCGCGAGCCGCGGCAGGTTCTGCGCCGCCTCCCCCGCGAGCTGCCGGGTGCCGCTGACCGCCCGCGACACCGCCCGGACCGCCGACGTCGCCGCGCTCGTCCCGACGCCCATCGCGAGCTGCAGCCCGTACCCGGCGGCGCCGCCCGGCGGGCGCGGCGCGCGGACCTCCTCGCCGCCCGTGACGGGCACGACGGCCTCCGGGAGGTCGCCCCGCCCGTCCCGCCACCGCGCCCACGCGGCGACCGCGGGCCACGTCTGCTCGGTCGCGACCGTCCCGACGACCAGGCCGAAGTGCCCGGCGCGCAGGGACGTCTCGTACACCCGGGCGCGCGGCGCGGCCTTCCGGATGCCGCGCACCATCGGCGGCGCGGCGATCTCGTCGACCTCGCCCACGAACGTCAGCACGGGGCACGTGATGTCGGCGAGCGTGACGAGCCGGTCCCCGATGACGAACCCGCCGGTCAGCATCCGGTTGTGCTGGATGAACTGCCGCAGGAACTCCGCGAGCGCGGGCCCGGGCCACGACACCCAGCCCTCCCGCTCCAGGAACCGCCGCTGCCGCTCCCGGGGCGCCAGCCGCTCCCGGTCGTGGAGCTGCAGGATGAACTCGGCGCGCGACCGCACCGACTTCACCGGGCTGAGGAGCTGGAACCCGAGCCGCGTCACCCACCCGGGCACGGCGAACTCGCCCAGCACCCAGTCGGGGACCCGCTCCAGGCCCTCGACCGCCACCCGGCTCGGCACCCCGAACGGCAGCCCGACGCTCGTGTCGGACGGGCTGCCGAACGTGACGACCGACGCGACGCCGGCGCTGCGCCGGTACGCCGCCGCCTGGTAGACGAACATGCCGCCCTGCGAGTACCCCGCCAGGTGCACGTCCCGTCCGGTGGCCTCCCGGACCCGGTCGACGGCGTCGCTCACCGCGAGGACGTGGTCGGTGACCGTCCGCTCCAGCCCGCCCGGCTCCCGCTCCGGCGCGCCGAAGTCGACGACCCACGGGTCGGCGCCGAGCCGGCGCAGGACGCCCACCGCGCTCGACCGCGACGAGACGTCGTACACCTCCGCGGTGATCATCAGCGGCGGGACGAGCAGCACCGCCGGTCCGCCCCCCGCGTCCGGGAAGTAGTGCCGCAGCCGGTACACGCGCTGCTCGGTGACCACCTCGCTCGGGGAGGCGTCCTCATCGGTGTCGAACCCGCCGAAGCGGGCGACCTCCAGGGCGTTCTGCGCGGTGGACCCCAACCGGCGCAGCATTCCGGACACAGACGGCATCGTCGACCTTTCACAGCGTCAACGACATGTTGTCCGTTCTCGCCGCGTTTATCAATCGATCACGCGGCCGCCCTCCATCCGGCCCGCCTGGAAGTGCTCCAGCATGTACCGCCGGCGCGGCTTGCCGCTGGACGTCCGCTGGATCAGCCCGCCGCCGACGACGATCGTCAGCTCCACGTCGTCGCCGAGGCGGCGCCGCAGCATCTCCCGGACGTCCGGCGCCCACGACTCGTCCTGCGTCTCGGCGAACAGCACGATGCCCTTGCGCCCGGCGCCGGGCACCCCGACCGCCACGATGCGGCCCTTGCCGAGGCCCGTGCTCTCGGCGATCTTCGCTTCGAGGTCCTCGACGTAGACCGACCGGCCCCGCACCTTGATGCTGTCGCCCATCCGGCCGAGGACGAACAGCTGCCCCTCGTGGAAGAACCCGGCGTCCCCGGTGAACACCCGGCCGCCGGAGAACCGCGTCGACTTGGCTTCCGCGCCCGCGTAGTACCCCGGGCACGCCGACGCGCCGCCGACGACGATCTCGCCGAGCAGCCCCTCGCCGAGCTCGCGGCCCTCGTCGTCCACGATCGCCACCGGGACGTCGTCCTCGGGCGTCCCGCAGCCGACGATCCAGCCGGCCTTCGCGCCGAGCGACCGCGGGCCGAGCGGGTGCTGCTCCAGGATCCGGACGGGCTCGCCGAACGACAGCGCGTCCGGGTCGGGCCGCACCGCCAGCGGGGGCCGCCACGCGTTGTCCATGGTGACGAGCAGCGTCGTCTCGGCCATCCCGTAGGCGGGCCGGAACGCCGACCGGTCGAACCCGAACGGTTCGACGAGCTGCGCGAACACCTCCAGCGCGTGCGGGTCGATCGGCTCCGCGCCGATCAGCGCCATCTTCCAGCCGGACAGGTCGAGCCCCTCGAGCTGCTCCGGCTTCACCCGGCGCGCGCAGTACGCGTACGCGAACGGCGGCGCCGCCGTGTGCGCAGCCTCCGCGAAGCAGCGGATCCAGCGCGCGGGGTCGCGGATGAAGTGGTCGGGCCGCATCAGCCGCAGCATGCCCTGCCGCGCGATCGGCGTCAGGAACGTCCCGATGAGCCCCATGTCGTGGTAGAGCGGCAGCCAGGACGCGACGACCTGCTCGTCCTCGAACCCGGCCGTCCGCGCGATCAGCTCGCTGTTGGCCTCGAGGTTCTCCCAGGTGACCATCACGCCGCGCGGCGACCCGCTCGACCCGGACGTGAACTGCAGCAGCGCCAGCTCCCCGGCGGGCTGCACCGCGACGTCGTCGCCCTGCCGGGGGCGCCACGGCGTCCCCTCGATCCCCGCGTCGGCCATCGCCCGTCCGGCGTAGTCCGCGAGGCCGTCGGACGCCACCACCAGCGCCGGCCGAGCCTGCCGCAGGATCGCCGCGACGTGCGCGACGTAGTCGTCGCCGTCCTGGAACAGCGGCGGGGTGATCAGGCACACGGTCGCCCCGGCGGCCCACACCCCGAAGTAGGTCTCGACGCAGGTGTAGTCGGTGGGCAGGATCACGCACACCACGTCGCCGGGCCGGACGCCCTCCTCGATCAGCGCCCCGGCGGTGCGCCGCGCGGCGGCCGCCAGCGCACCGTAGTCGCGGAAGTCCCACCCGCCGTCGTCGGTCGCCAGGTGAACGCCGCGTTCGGGGTTCGGCTTGTCCAGCCAAGCGCGCAGCGCAGATGCCATCGTGTCCCTTTCGACATGCCGAGATCGGTCACCCACGTGACTCGTGGGTAACTTCACCAGCGCCCGGCAGTCCACGTCAACCGGGAGGAATCACCAAAAAGACCGCCCGGTCATTCGGCGGCGGCGACCTTGCGCGCCCGCAGCAGCGCGACTGCGCGCCAGCCGAGCATCGTCGCCCCGAGGAAGAGCAGCGACACGATCACGAAGGCGGGCGCCGTGCCCTGCCCGGACACGGCTCTGAGCAGCATCCCGACGGCGACCGTCGACGCCCACACGACCACCCCGGCGGGCACGACCGCCTCGGGCCGCCGCCATACGCGCCCGATCGCCCATCCGGCGGCGACGGCGACGGCGAACGGCCAGAGCGTCGCGGCGAATCCGCTCAGCCCACCGGACCCGTCGTGCTCGGCCCGCCCGATCACCACGAAGGCCACCACGCAGACGACGTCCGCGAGACCGGCCAGAACCCTGCGCTGCATGCCCGACACGCTATCCGCCCACCCAACATGCTCAAGTCCACGCTCCCGAGCCGACCAGAGGGCACCGGAGAGGGCCGACCCGAACGCCCATCCGGCGGCGACGGCGACGGCGAACGGCCAGAGCGTCGCGGCGAATCCGCTCAGCCCACCGGACCCGTCGTGCTCGGCCCGCCCGATCACCACGAAGGCCACCACGCAGACGACG
>NZ_QHJN01000087.1:0-33994 GCF_003947565.1 Actinomadura sp. WAC 06369
GGCGGTCGGCTCCGGAGGTGCGGCTGGGAAAGGGGGCCCGGTTGTTTCTGGGGGGCATGGCGCGCATCGTATGGGAGCGCGCGGCCGTCTCGGCCGCTGGGGTCAGTGGGCGCTTACTGCGGGTCCGGAGCGTAGTAAGAGTCGACGGCGGGCTGACCGGTGTAGTTCGGGCCGGCCCGGTCGTCGGCGCCCAGGTACCGGTACGGGAGGGTCGCCTCGCGGCGGCCGCGCAGCGTGATGCGGCGGCGGCGGGCGTCGTGGCCGAAACCGGCCCGGCGGAGCGCGGCCGCCAGCGGGCGCCCGGCGGGGGAGCCGTCGGCGAGCCGCACCGAGCGCGGGTCGAAGTCGGCGACCAGCAGGCCGCCCTCCGTCAGCCAGGACGCGGCGCGCGCGAGCAGCCCGAGCTTGTCGCCGACGTAGTGCAGCCCGTGGACGCACGTGATCAGGTCGGCGGGGGCGTCCGGCTCCCACGCGGTCACGGAGGCCACGACGAACCGGACGTTCGGCAGCACGGGCGGGCGCGCCGTACGGCCCCGCCGCGGCGGGCCGGGCGCGTAGCATGACGGCGGTGAGCACGCGGGACGTCCTGGAGCACCTCCGGCGGCTGGGCATGTCGGGGTACGAGGCCAAGGCGTACGTGGCGCTCGTCGCGGCGGGCCGGCCGGTCAACGGGTACGAGGTCGCCAAGCGGTCGGGGGTCCCGCGCAGCACCGTGTACGAGACGCTGGGCAAGCTCGTGGCGCGCGGCGCCGCGTACGAGGCGCGCGGCTCGTCCGACGCCACCGAGTACCTGCCGCTGCCGCCCGAGTCGCTGCTGGACCGGATGCGCCGCGAGTTCGACGGCTCCGTCGCGGTGCTGCGGACGGCGCTGCCCGCGGTCGCCGCCGCGCCGGAGGCGCCGCCGATCCACGGGCTCAAGGACGCCGAGGCGATGCTCGACCGGGCCGGGGACGTCGTCGCGGCGGCCCGCCGCGACCTGTTCGTGTCGATCTGGCCGGAGGAGATGCGGCGGCTGCGGGGCCCGGTCGAGGAGGCCGCGGGACGGGGCGTGGACGTGTCGGTCGTCGCGTTCGGCGACGACGCCGGGCCCGGCGCGGACGCGGGCGCGCGCGTCCACAGGCACCGGTACTCCGCGCCCGAGGCCGTCCTGGAGGACCTCGGCTACCGGCTGATCGTGGTGGTCGGCGACCGGCGCGAGGCCGTGGTCGGCGGCTTCGCCGAGAGCGCGGCGTGGGGCATCTACACCGCGGACCCGGCGGTCGCGCTGATGGCGGCCGAGTACGTCCGCCAGGACATCGCCCTGCAGATCCTCGCCGACCGGGTCGGCGCCGCCGAGCTGGACCGGCTGTTCGCCACCGACCCCGACCTGCTCCGCCTCCTCGGCCGCAGGTGAGCGCGGGTCACGGCCGCTCCCGGCGGACGGAGCCGAGCGCGAGCAGCGCCACGTGCAGCGACACGCACGACTCGACGTCGTCGAGGTCGGCGCCCAGCACGCGCCCGATGCGGCGCAGGCGCTCGTAGAGGGCGGGGCGCGACAGGTGGGCGCGCTGCGCCGCCTCGGCCTTGTTGCGGCCGCACTCCAGGTACAGCTCCAGGACGCGGGCGAGGTCGGTGCCGTGCGCGGCGTCGTGCCGCAGCAGCGGGCCGAGCTCCCGCTCGACGAACGTCTGCACGCGGGCGTCGTCCCGCAGGAGGTGCAGCAGGCCGCGCAGCCGCAGGTCGGGCAGCCGGTAGAAGGGGCGGTCGCCGGGGCCGCGGGCGGCGACGTCGGCGACCTGCTCGGCCTCCAGGAACGAGCGGCGCACGTCGCGGACCGTCTCGACGACGGAGCCGGCGGCGAGCACCCCGTCGTGCACCGACTGCCGGCGCAGCAGCGCGGCGATCTCGGTGAGCGCGGTCTCGGCGCCGGTGCGGGCGGGCAGCGACGCGAGCACGCCGACCCGCGCGTCCGGGCCGCCCTCGTCCAGCACGCCGACGAGCGCGGCGACCCGCGCCCGCCGGCAGGCGGCGGCGGTGGTCTCGGCGAGCTGGGAGAGCTCCCCGCCCGGCGCCGCCCCCGCGGCGCCCCGGTACCGCAGCACCGCGCCGAACAGCCGCCGCCCGGTCAGCGGGACCCCGAGCGCCCGGGCGCGCGCCGCGGCCTCCTGCGGATCGGAGTGGGCGTGCGCGATGATGCGGGCGAGGAGCGTCCCGTGCGCCTGCCGCTCGAGGCTCTCGGCGTGCCGGTCGAGCAGCCGGCCGAGCGCGAGCGTGGTCGCGGCCCGCTCGACCAGGACGGTCTCGCGCGGCGTCGGCGGTGACCCGAGGACGATGATCAGCCGTCCCCAGTCCTCGCCGCGGGCGCCCACCGCGGTCGCCAGCCAGCCGGACGTCGCGTCGTAGCCGGTGCGGCCGCCGGGCCGGACGGCCCGGGACCGCGCCTCCCACGCCGCCAGCACCTCCGCCGGGTCGGCGCCGCCCGCGTCGGCGGCCAGCACCCGGTGCGACAGGTTCTCCAGGACGACCGGGTGCCCGGCGAGCGCGGCGACCCGCCGGACGACCTCGTCGGTGGAGGCGCCCTCGACCGACAGCCGGGTGAAGATCTCGTGCAGCCGCTCCGACTCCCGCAGCTCCGCGAACTGCTCCTGGACGATCCGCGCGTGCACGGCCTCGGTGATGTCGACGAACACCGGCTCGTGCTCGAGCACGACCACCGGGAGTCCGTGCCGCTCGGCGGCGTCGATCAGCGGGCCGGGCAGCGCGGTGGCGTACCGGCGGCCCAGCTCGATCATCAGCCCGCACACCCCGACCTCGGCGAGGTCGGCGATGTAGGCGCGCAGCCGGTCCGGGTCGTCGGGCAGCGCGATGCCGGTGGTGAGGACGAGCTCGCCGCCGCGCAGCAGGGGCGCGATGTCGGTGACCTCGGCGACGTGGACCCAGCGGACGCGGCCGCCGGTGCGGTCGGCGCCCGCGACGACGCGCGGCCGGCAGCGGCGGACCGCGTCGAGCCGGAGCACGTCGTCGACCGTGGGCAGCATCACGCCGATGCTACCGGGCACAGTGTCAAGGACGCCGTTCGCCGCGTTACAAGCTGTCGGTGCCGGCGGGACGCCGCCGGCCGCGTTTGCGTGGCCTTCTTACGGACCCGGCACGGCCGCGAATAATAGCAACTTCCATTGACTCGTTCTGTGCGCGGCGACACAATCTGACTGTCTCAATTAAATGAGGCGAAAATGAAAGTCAGGGCCCGGTGGCGACCGTGACCGCGGGGCCGGCGCAGGGAGCCGCGCAATGACCGCAGACGACCATGCCGCAGAGGTCGACGCGCTCGGACGGCGTTTTCCGGGCTGGACGTTCTGGTTCGGCCCGTTCACCCGCCGCTGGTGGGCGCTGCCGCCCCGCGAGCTGGACGTCGGCGACTTCCTGGAGGCCGACACCCCGCAGGCCCTCATCGCGCAGATCGAGGCGATCCGGCGGACCCCGCCCTCCGGCGCGCGGGGTCACCGGCCGCCCCTCCCCGACGACACCCGGCGGGACGCGCGGCGTCCCTCGAACCTCCTCCGGCTCGAGGGCGTCACACCGTCGCCGTTCCGCCGGGCGCCGGCGATCGCGTGGCCGGGCGGCTCCGCAGGATGACCGCTGTTCCCCGACCCGCCGCGCCCGCCGGTGCCGTCACGGCCCCGGGCAGGACGGTGTCCGCGCCGCAGCCCCCGCCGGAGAACTCCGTGTGCGGCGCGGACGCCGGCACCCGCCGTCCCCCGGGGCCGTGGCGGGTCCCGCGCCACCCGGGTGAAGGGCCGGAAACAGTGGCGGTAAATGGCGGTGAATGGTCGCCGCCGGCCGTGGCGGATCGGGATCCGCCCCGGCGGACGCATTAGGCGCCGCCCCGCCGCTCGTGTTGCGCGTTGTTCCGGCCCATCCGAAATCCGGACGTCGGTTCGGGCGACGAACGGGCGGCGGTTCTTTCGCCGGGCGTCGTCCGTCCGAGGAAAAGGGCGGACGGTCCCGCGGCGCTCGCCCGGCCCCGCGCGGTCCCGCCGCCGCCCCGCCGCGAAGGCGCTACGCTGCGCCGACGGGGACGTTCGCGAATCCGGGGGAGCGGACCCGCGAGGCGAGCTGGGAGCGACATGCGGCTGACGGGCACGCGCCCGACGAACACGCGCCTGCTGGACGGGGTGCGCGCCAAGGTGCTGGCGGCCCTGGGGGCGTCCGCGGTGCTGGCCGCGGCGGGACTCGTCGCGTGCAGCGGCGGCGAGGACGACCGGGAGCCGGTCGGCGTCGCGAAGGCGGCGAGCACGCTCGGCCCCGGCGAGGGCGTCCTCAACCTCGTGACGCTGCCGGGCTACATCGAGAACGGCGGCACCGACCCGCGCGTCGACTGGGTCACCCCGTTCGAGGAGCGCACCGGCTGCAAGATCGGCTGGAAGGTCGCGACGACCCCGCGCGAGATGGCCGACCTGATGCGCGACGAGGGCCGGCACTACGACGGCGTCGCCGCGCCGCCCGAGGTCGCCGGGCGGCTCATCGCCGACGACCAGGTCGTCCCGGTGAACACCGACCTCGTGGACGGCTACAAGAAGCTCGAGCCGACGCTGCGCGGCCTGCTCGAGCGGGACGGCGAGTACTTCGGCGTCCCGTACGTGTGGGGCTCGAACCTGCTGGTCCACGACTCGCGGTCGGTGCCGCAGCCGTCGAGCTGGGCCGCGCTGTTCGACCCCGACCGGGCCCGCGGCCGCTCGGGCGGGCTCGTCATGCGCGACAGCCCGCTGTCGATCGCCGAGGCCGCGCTGTACCTCAAGGGCGCCGAGCCCGGCCTCGGCGTCGAGGACCCGTACTCGCTGACGCCCGAGCAGCTCGCCGCCGCCGGGCGCGTCCTGAAGGAGCAGCGCCCGCACGTCGCCGAGTACTGGGAGCTGCCCGCCGACGCCGTCAGCGCGTTCGCGGCGGGCGGCGCTGTCCTGGGGCAGGCGTGGCCGTACCACGTGGACGTGCTGAACCGGGCGTCGCAGCCGGTGCGGGGCGCCGTCCCGGCGGAGGGCGTGACCGGCTGGCTGGACGCCTGGATGATCAGCTCCCGGGCGCAGCACCCGAACTGCATGTACCAGTGGCTGCAGTGGACGGCGTCCGCGGACGTCCAGCAGCAGGTGGCCGAGTGGACGGGCGTGGCGCCCGCCAACCCGCAGGCGTGCTCGGGCGACCGGCTCCGGCCGGGCTTCTGCAGCGCGTACCGCGTCGGCGACCGCGAGTACCTGGAGGACGTGATCTTCGCGCACACCCCGCGCGAGGACTGCGGCCGCGAGCCGGGCGCGGACGCCGGGGACGCCGGGGACGCCGAGGCGGGTTCGGGCGAGGACCGGTGCACGAGCTACGCGGAGTGGACGCGCACCTGGATCGAGTCGACGAAGCTGTAGCGGCGGTCCGGTGGGACCGTCAGAGGTCTCTCCGGCGCGCCCGACCGCCCCCAGCCGGGCGCGCCTCTCGGGTGGTCCCGGGCTTCCCCCCGAATGCCCGGGTCACCCTTCTCCCTGGAGAGACTCCATGGCGACGGCGGCGTGCAGAGCCGTCACCGGCGTCGGGTCCGGCTCTCCGACCGGTCCGGCGCCCGTGAAGCGCGGTTCTCGCGGGCCCCGCCGCGGGCGGGGTACCGGCGGGGCGGGTGCGCAGTCGTCGCACGCGAACACCCCGGTCGAATCCGGCAGGCGGCCGACGCGGACGCGCGGCCGGGGCCATCTCTTGCCGCAGACGACGCACGCGTCGCCCAGGCGCTGCGCTGTGCTCAGCGGCGCCGGGTCGAACGTCGGGTCACCCGCCTGGCCCATGTCCCATCCCCTCGCGGGAGTCGGCTTCACGTGACTCCTTTATAGGCCGGGGAGTGTGTTGTCCCAGCTAGCGAAGGTGAAAAGGGCGGCAAAGGCTCCCGTGCCGCCCGCCGGGGGCGCGGCCGGACGACCGGGCAGAAGATCAGTCCGCCCCATACGGTCGGCGCAGGTCTCCTTTGCCGTGGAATACGTACAAAGGAGACATGTCGGTCCGGAAAGCCGAGGGCCGGGTGCACCGGCCGCGCTCCGCACCGGCGCGTGGGACGGTGGGCGCGCTCGCGGTGACGGGTCCGCCGCTGCTGCTCGGAACGGTCGCGGCGGCGGTGGTCCTGCACGTCTTCGCGGACGCCCGGTGGAGCGTCCTCGCGCCCGTCCTGGCCGCGCTGCTCGCCGCCGCGCTCGGCCTCGGCGCCCGCGCCGCCCGGCGCGCGGCCGAGCGCGCGCTGCGCCCGGTGGCGGACGCCGAGGCGCAGATGGCGGAGATCCTCGAGGCGGCGGACGCGTCCCGCCGGGTGCGCGTCCCGCCGACCGGCGACGCCGCCGACCGGCTGGCCGCGCGGATCAACGGCGTGCTCGACCGCCTGGAGCGCTCGGGCCGGCAGCGGCGCGCGTTCATCGCGGACGCCTCGCACGAGCTGCGCACCCCGCTGACCGGGCTGCGCACCCGCATCGAGCTGGCGCTGGCCGCGCCCGGCGACGCCGACCTCCCCGAGACGCTGGACGGCGCGCTGCGCGACGTCGAGCGGCTGCACCGCATCGTCGACGACCTCCTCGCGCTGGCCCGCCTGGACGCCGGCGAGGAACCCGCCCGCGAGCCGGTCGACCTCGGGGCGCTCGTCGAGTCGGAACTCGCCGTCCGCACCGCGCCCGTCCCGCTCAACGCGAAGGTCGAGACCGGGGTGATCGTCGAAGGCAACCCGATCCGCCTCGGCCGGCTGCTGGTCAACCTGCTCGCCAACGCCGAGCGGCACGCGGTCGGCCTCATCGAGGTCGAGGTGCGCCGGGACGGCGCGGAGGCCGTCCTGGAGGTCCGCGACGACGGCCCCGGCATCCCGCCCGCCGACCGCGACCGCGTCTTCGAGCGCTTCACCCGCCTGGACAGCGCCCGCAGCCGCGTCGACGGCGGCACCGGTCTCGGCCTGGCGGTCGCGCGCGCGACCGCGGTGTCGCACGGCGGCCGCCTCTACGCCGCCGACACCGGGCGGGACACCGGACGCGAGGCCCGCGGCGCCCGGTTCGTCCTGCGGCTTCCGCTCCTCCAGGGACCGGACGGGCGCGACGGCTGAGCACCGGAGACTCGCCATGGGCGGGGCGCGATGCGCGAGAATGGCCCCGTGATGACTCCCTCTGACGCCGCCGCCGACGCGGCCGCCGCCCGTGACGTCGTCCTGCTCGGCTCCACCGGATCGATCGGCACGCAGGCGCTCGACGTGATCCGCCGCAACCCCGGCCGGTTCCGGGTGACGGGCCTGGCCGCCGGCGGCGGCCGGGTCGGCCTGCTCGCCGAGCAGGCGCTGGAGTTCCGGCCCGAGATCGTCGCCGTCGCCAAGGCGTCCGCCGCCCAGGACCTGCAGCTCGCCTTCTACGCCGAGGCGAAGCGCCGCGGGTACGCCGCCGGCGAGTACCCCATCCCGAAGATCGTGGCCGGGCCGGACGCGGTCGCCGAGGTCGCCGGGTGGCAGTGCGACGTGGTGCTCAACGGCGTCACGGGCGCGCTCGGCCTGGCGTCCACGCTGGCCGCGCTGGACGCGGGGCGGACGCTGGCGCTCGCCAACAAGGAGTCGCTCATCATCGGCGGGCCGCTCGTGCGGGGGCGGGCGCGGCCCGGTCAGATCGTCCCCGTCGACTCCGAGCACTCGGCGCTCGCGCAGTGCCTGCGCGGCGGCGGTCCCGAGGAGGTGCGGCGGCTGGTGCTGACGGCGAGCGGCGGACCGTTCCGGGGCCGCACCCGGGACGAGCTCGCGGACGTCACCCCGGAGCAGGCGCTGAACCACCCGACGTGGGACATGGGCCCGGTCGTCACGATCAACTCGGCGACCCTCGTCAACAAGGGCCTGGAGGTCATCGAAGCCCACCTGCTGTTCGACGTCCCGATGGACCGCATCGAGGTGATGGTGCACCCGCAGTCGGTGATCCACTCGATGGTGGAGTTCACCGACGGCTCCACGCTCGCGCAGGCGAGCCCGCCCGACATGCGGCTGCCGATCGCGCTCGGGATGGACTGGCCCGACCGGGTCCCGGACGCCGCCCCGGGCATCGACTGGACGCGGGCGCACACGTGGGAGCTGTTCCCGCTGGACGACGAGGCGTTCCCGGCGGTGCGGCTGGCGCGCGGCGCGGGGGAGCGGGGCGGCACCGCCCCCGCCGTCTACAACGCGTCCAACGAGGAGTGCGTGGAGGCGTTCCGCGCGGGCCGGCTGCCGTTCCTCGGGATCGTCGACACGGTCGCGCGGGTCCTGGACGAGCACGACCCGGGCTCCGCCGGGTCGGCGGCGGACCTGACGGTCGACGACGTCCTCGCCGCCGACGCGTGGGCGCGGGCCCGCACCCGCGAAGTGATCGGCCTCCCCTGACCCGTCCCGCGCGGCGGACGGCCGCCGGGCGGGGCCGGGTGTGGGCGGTCGCCCCTCGGGAAACACGCGCCTAGGCACCCGGGGCCCGCCCGGGACGGACCCCCGAGGGGGCTGGGATGGCGTTCCTGCTCGGCGCGGTCGCCTTCGTCGTCGCGCTGCTCGCGTCGGTGATGCTGCACGAGGCCGGGCACCTGCTCACCGCGAAGCGGTTCGGGATGAAGGCCACCCAGTACTTCGTCGGGTTCGGGCCGACGCTGTGGTCGCGGCGGCGTGGCGAGACCGAGTACGGCGTGAAGGCGATCCCGCTGGGCGGCTTCGTCAAGATAGTCGGGTACACGCCGCTGGAGGAGATCGATCCGGCGGACCGGCCCCGCGCGTTCTACCGGCAGCCCGCCGGGCGCCGCGCGATCGTGATCGCCGCGGGCGTCGTCGCGAACTTCGTGTTCGCGTTCCTGCTGCTCATGGTGATGGCGATGACGCTCGGGATCCGCGACCCGGGGACCGTGACCACGACCGTCGACCGGGTGTCGGCGTGCGTGCCCGCCGGGGCGGGCGCCGAGTGCGGCCCGGACCGTCCGGCGTCTCCGGCGGCGCGGGCGGGACTGCGGGCGGGCGACCGGATCGTCGCGTTCGACGGCGCCCCGGTCGGCGGCTGGCGGGAGCTGACGCGGGCCATCGAACGCGCCGGAGCCGGACGGGCGGTCGCGGTGACGGTCGAGCGGCCGGGGGCTCCCGAGCCGGTGACGCTGCGGATGCGGCTCGCGGAACTCGGCGGCGAGCCGTTCGTCGGGGTGTCCGCGCGGGTGGCGGGGGCCGGGTACGAGCGGGTCGGGCCGATCAACGCGGTGGTGTTCGCCGGGCGCGGCATCGCGACGACGCTCGAGGGCATCGGCCGGGTCGCGGCGGACCTGCCGTCGGCGATCCCGAACCTGTTCTCGGACGAGCGGGCCGGCTCGCCCGGCGGGCAGGTGGGCAGCGTTGTCGGCGCGACCGACGTGTCGGGGCAGATCTTCGCGTCGGACGACTCGGCCCGCGACAAGCTCGCGCTGTTCCTGTCGCTCGTCGTCTCGCTGAACATCTTCCTCGGCGCGCTGAACGTCGTGCCGCTGCTGCCGCTGGACGGCGGGCACCTCGCGGTCGTCGCCTACGAGCGCGCCCGGGCGGGCATGGCGCGGGTCCGCGGCCGCCCGGATCCCGGCACGGCCGACATCACCAAGCTCATGCCCCTCACCTACCTCGCGGTCCTCCTGCTCGTCGGTTTCGGGGTCCTGCTGATACTGGCCGACCTGTTCAACCCGCTCGAGCTGCCCGAATGACCCGGGAGGTTTACGGTAAGTAGCTAAACGGTCACACTATTACGTGCCGGTCGCCGTCACCGCAATCGCCCGAGGCGCCTAGGCTTGTACGGGCCGGGCGGCCGTGTCACGCGGGGGACGCCCGCCTTCTCTGCGGGGGGCCGAGAGCGTCTCCGGTCGAGCAGAGGCGAACAGAGGAGAGGGATGAGCGTTTCACTGGGAATTCCTACGGTCCGTGACGGGCAGGAAGCGGGGCCCGCGGCCGGGCCGCGCCGCAAGTCCCGTCAGATCATGGTCGGGAACGTGCCGGTGGGGGGCGACGCGCCGGTGTCGGTGCAGTCGATGACCACGACGCTGACCGCCGATGTGAACGCCACGCTGCAGCAGATCGCGGAGCTGGCCGCGTCCGGCTGCCAGATCGTCCGGGTCGCGTGCCCGTCGCAGGACGACGCCGACGCGCTGCCCGCGATCGCCCGCAAGTCGCCGATCCCGGTCATCGCCGACATCCACTTCCAGCCGAAGTACGTGTTCGCCGCGATCGACGCGGGCTGCGCGGCCGTCCGGGTCAACCCCGGCAACATCAAGAAGTTCGACGACAAGGTCGGGGAGATCGCCAAGGCGGCGTCCGAGGCCGGGGTGCCGATCCGCATCGGCGTCAACGCGGGCTCGCTCGACAAGCGGCTGCTGGAGAAGTACGGCAAGGCCACGCCCGAGGCGCTGGTCGAGTCGGCGCTGTGGGAGTGCTCGCTGTTCGAGGAGCACGGCTTCCGCGACATCAAGATCTCCGTGAAGCACAACGACCCGGTCGTGATGATCGAGGCGTACCGGCGGCTCGCCGCCGCCTGCGACTACCCGCTGCACCTCGGCGTCACCGAGGCGGGCCCCGCCTTCCAGGGGACGATCAAGTCCTCGGTGGCGTTCGGCGCGCTGCTGAGCCAGGGCATCGGCGACACGATCCGGGTGTCGCTGTCGGCGCCGCCCGTCGAGGAGGTCAAGGTCGGCACGGCGATCCTGGAGTCGCTGGGGCTGCGGCAGCGCGGCCTGGAGATCGTGTCGTGCCCCTCCTGCGGACGCGCGCAGGTGGACGTCTACACGCTGGCCGAGCAGGTCACGGCGGGGCTGAAGGACTTCCCGGCCCCGCTGCGCGTCGCGGTCATGGGCTGCGTCGTGAACGGCCCGGGCGAGGCCCGCGAGGCCGATCTCGGCGTGGCGTCCGGCAACGGCAAGGGCCAGATCTTCGTCAAGGGCAAGGTCGTCAAGACCGTCCCCGAGGCGCAGATCGTCGAGACGCTGATCGAGGAGGCCATGCGGATCGCCGAGGAGATGGGCTTCGAGATCGGCGAGGACGGCTCCGTGTCCGGTCCCGGCGCCGAGGTCGTCGTGGCCTGAGCGGCCGCATGAGCTGACCGCGCCCGCCGATCCGCGCACGGATCGTCCGCGGATCGGCGCGAAGGCCCCCGGAACCGCTCCGGGGGCTTCGTCATGTCCGGGGTCCCGAACGTCCGGGACGATCACGAAGTTCC
The DNA here is from genome assembly GCF_003947565.1 of Actinomadura sp. WAC 06369. NCBI lineage: Bacteria > Bacillati > Actinomycetota > Actinomycetes > Streptosporangiales > Thermomonosporaceae > Actinomadura > Actinomadura sp. WAC 06369. Next base: position 11,190 of record NZ_QHJN01000087.1, read on the forward strand.
GGTGATCTCGTCACGATCGGGTCACCACCTTGTTGCGGGTCTGTCCGCGCCGACGCGAGCATCGCCACAATCTTCACTCATTTACCCATATGTCCGGCTCGATCGAGCTGGCACGTTAGGGGGATTTGTGAAGAGGATCGTCGTCGCGGCCGCCGTGGCCGCACTCGGCCTCACCGGCCTGGGCGCCACGAGCGCGCAGGCCGCGAGCCCGCCCGCCGGACCGGCCGGCGGATTCGACCCCGCCGCCCTCGACTGGCACGCCTGCCCCGCGGACTTCGTGGAGACGGTGCGCTCGTCCTACGACTCGCTGTACCCGGTCTCGAAGATCGTGCAGTGCGCCGAACTGCAGGTGCCCCTCGACTACGGCGCGCCGAACGGCACGAAGATCACGCTGCAGCTCACGAAGACGCCGCACACCGGCGACGGCCCCGCCCAGGGCGACATCGTCGTCAACCCGGGCGGACCGGGCGGCGGCGGCGCGCTGTTCGGCCCGCGCGTGTTCGCCCAGAACTCCCCGGAGATGCGGGAGGCGTACAACGTCATCGGGTTCGACCCGCGCGGCGTCGGGATGAGCAGACCCGCGCTGAGCTGCGACACGGCCTACACGAACGCCCCGCGTCCGGCGTACGGCGACGGCGAGATCGGCGCGGTCGCCACCTGGCTGTGGCGCTCGGCCGGGTACGCCCGCGACTGCGAGCGGGCCGACGAGATCGGGCTGCTCGACCACGTCAAGACGATCGACTCCGTCCACGACCTGGAGACGATCCGCAAGGCGCTGGGCAACGAGCGGCTCGACTACTACGGCGCGTCCTACGGCACGTACCTCGGCTCGTCGTACGCGACCGTGTACCCGAAGCGCGTCGACAAGATGGTGCTGGACGGCAACGTCGGCCCGTCGGACGTCTGGTACGACGCGAACCTCAACCAGGACGTCGCGTTCGACGAGAACGTCGAGTACTACTTCGGCTGGATCGCGCAATACGACGACGTCTACCACCTGGGCGACACGCGGAAGAAGGTGCACGACTTCTTCTACGGCCTGCGCGACGAGCTCAGGAAGAAGCCCGTCCGCCACACCGACCCCGAGAGCGGGCAGGAGCTCGCCGTCGGCCCGGCCGAGCTGACCGACGTGGTGCTGAACGCCGGGTACCGCCGCAGCCAGGCGATCTGGCACGGGTACGCGGCCGGGCTGTCGGCCTACAAGAACGGGGACGCCGCCACGTTCGCGGGCACGTTCGGCTCGCCGACGAGCGGCGAGGCGGACGACAACGGGTACGCGATGTACCTCGCGACCGAGTGCACCGACGTGCAGTGGCCGCGGAGCTGGTGGAAGTGGTATCGCGACAACGCACGGATCAACGCGAAGCACCCGTTCACGACGTGGGGCAACGCCTGGTTCAACGCCCCCTGCCTGTTCTGGGGCGCGAAGGCGGGCGAGCCGGTGGACGTCGGCGCGACGCCGGACCTTCCGGACGACATCCTCATGTTCCAGTCCACGCACGACGCCGCGACGCCCTACGAGGGCGCGCTCGACCTGCACAAGCGGCTCAGGGGCTCGCGGATGGTCGTCCAGGACGGCGACCGGACGCACTGCATCGTGCACCGCGGCTCGGAGGTCGTCGACGCCTACTTCGACGCGTACTTCCTGCGCGGCGAGCGTCCGGCGGAGCGGATCGTCCACGTCCCCGACCTCGGCGACCCCAAGCCGCCGGCCGGGGCGGACGCGGAGGCGGCGGCCGGCCTGCGCGCGCCTGCGGCCGCACTGCCGAAGGCGGACGTCATCCGCTGACGGGCGCACCGGCACGGCGTCGAGCGGACGGGCGGGTCCCGGGACCTCCCGGGCCCGTCCGGGCCGCCGCCGTGCCGGGCCGGAACGCCGCGGAACATCACGAAGTTCCGCTGATCTTGTCACGGTTCCGCATCCCTCTGCGGCTGCCTCTGCCCGCAAAGGGGGCGGAACCGCCACAATCACCCCGCAATTCATGCATCCGCTACGTATCGGCGCAGCTCCCCCTCCGGCGCCCTCGCGGCGCCCGGAGCCGCCGATCTGAGGGGGTCAGGTTGAAAAAGGTTCTTCTCGTCACGGCCGCCGCGGTCGTGGCGGCCGGCGGCCTCGGCGCCGCCGTGCCCGCGAGCGCGGACACCGGCCGGACGGCCGGCGCAGCCGCGCCCGCCGCGCCCGGTTCGATCGACTGGGGCACCTGCGAGGTGAGCGGGCCGGACGACCCGATGAACAACGCGCAGTGCGGCACGGTCGAGGTCCCGCTGGACCACGCGAAGCCCGGCGGCCGGAAGATCTCCATCGCGGTGTCGCGGTTCAAGCACACCGATGAGGCGAACTACCAGGGCGTCCTGTTCGTGAACCCGGGCGGCCCCGGCGGCAGCGGCCTCGCGTACGCGCCCGCGCTCGCCCGCTGGATCGCCGGCACCGGCCACGCCGACGTCGCGGCCAAGTACGACATCATCGGCTTCGACCCGCGCGGCGTCGGCTCCAGCGAGCCCAGCCTCTCCTGCGACCCGCACTTCTCCGACCCGATCCGGCCCGACTACGTGCCCGCGTCGTGGCGGGAGGAGCGGGCCTGGCTCGCCAAGTCGAAGAAGTACGCGCGGGACTGCGCCGAGAAGTTCGGCGACCTCCTGCCGAACATGCGCACCACCGACGCCGCCCGCGACGTCGACGCGATCCGCCGCGCCCTCGGCCAGGAGAAGATCAGCTGGTACGGCTTCTCCTACGGCACCTACCTCGGCGCCACCTACGCCTCGCTCTTCCCCGAGCGGGTGAAGCGCATGGTGATGGACGGCAACGTCAACCCGAAGAACATCTGGTACGACTCGCAGCTCGAGCAGAACAAGGCGTTCGAGCGCAACATCAAGTCCTGGTTCGCGTGGCTCGCCGAGTGGGACTCGGTCTACCGCCTCGGCGACACCCGGGAGAAGGTCGAGGCCAAGTACTACGAGGTGCGGGCCGCCGCGGAGAAGTCGCCGATCGGCGGCCGGATCGGCCCCAGCGAGCTGGACGACATCGTGCTCAGCGCCGGGTACAACACCGCGTACTACATCCCGTTCGGCGAGGCCCTCTCGGCGTGGGCGAACGACCGGGACCCGTCCGGGCTGCTCGGCTGGCTGAGCACCGGCGGCGACGACAACTCCTTCGCCGTCTACAACGCCGTGCAGGCCGCGGACGCCCGCTGGCCGCGCAACTGGTCCAAGTGGCACAACGACGCGGTGAAGCTCGTCCGGCAGGGCTACCGCTTCAACACCTGGAGCAACGTCTGGTTCAACGCGCCCGTCGCGTTCTGGCCGTTCCAGGGCGGGCCGGAGTACCGGCTGAAGGGGAGCAAGAAGCTGCCCGGCATCCTGCTCGTGCAGTCGTCGCAGGACGCCGCGACCCCGGTCGAGGGCGGCTTCGCGATGCACAAGGTGTTCCCGTCGTCCCGCCTGGTGGTGGAGGAGGGCGGCAAGACCCACTCCAACACGCTCAACGGCAACGTCTGCCTGGACGACAAGGTCGCGGCCTACCTCGACACCGGCGCGCTGCCGGAGAGCCGCCGCGGCGCGGACGCGACCTGCGCCGCCGTCCCGGCGCTGAACGACCCGGACCCGACGGCCGTTCAGCTGAAGGCCGCCGGTGCCGGTGCGGGCAAGGACCTTCCGGTCGGACGCCCGTAGCAGCCGCGTGACCGGGTCCCGGCCGCACGGCCGGGACCCGGGCAGGATCGGGCGGGACCTCCCGGTTCGGGAGGGAAACGCGCGATCCCCGGTTCGGCGGGCCGCGGCGGTGCGGCCGATAGAAAGCGAAAGTGCCGAACCACGCAGCCCGCAGGGCCCTCGCGCGCGGAACCCGGCCCCGCGGGGCCCGTCCCCGCGGGGTCCCCGTCCGCGGAACCGGCAAGCGGGCCGCCGCCGGGACGGCCGCCGCCGCGCTCGCCCTCGCGTTCGCGGGCGCCGGCGGGCCGACCCCGCCGGTCGCGCCCGTGTCCGCCGACCTCGCCCCGCCGCCCGCCGGGATCGAGTGGAAGCCCTGCCCGGCCGAAGACCCCGTCGCGGGCGCGCGCCTCAAGGGCCTGCAGTGCACCGAGATCCGCGTCCCCGTCGACCACGCCCACCCCGGCGGTCCGCAGCTCACGCTGGCCCTGAGCCGCGCCCCGCACACCGCGCCCGAGTCCAAGGGCGCCGTCCTGCTCAACCGGGGCGGGCCGGGCGCGTACGGGCGCGACCTCCCCGCCATGTTCGCGTCCGCGCTGCCGGACGACGTCGCCGCGGCCTACGACTGGATCGGGTTCGACCCGCGCGGCGTCGGCGCCAGCGAGCCCGCCCTGAGCTGCGACGAGTCGTACCGCGACCCGGGCCGCGCGATGCCCGACCCCGTCCCGGCGGACGCGGCGGAGGAGCGGGCGTGGGTCGAGCGGGCCCGCGCCTTCGCGCGCTCGTGCGCGGCGGAGCACGGCGAGCTGCTGCCGCACATGGGCACCGCCGACTGGGCCCGCGACCTCGACGCGATCCGCCGCGCCCTCGGGCAGGAGACGATCGACTACTTCGGGTACTCCTACGGCGCCTACCTCGGCGCGGTCTACGCGACGATGTTCCCCCACCGCGTCGACCGGATGGTCCTCGACAGCGTGCCCCGGCCGAGCGGCGCCTGGTACCAGAACAACCTCGACCAGAACGTCGCGTTCGAGGAGCGCATCGGCGCCTTCTTCGCCTGGATCGCCCGCCACCACGCGACCTACCGGCTCGGGACGACCGCCGCGGACGTCCGCGCCGCCTACGACCGGGCGCGCGCCGAGCTGGAGGCCGAGCCGATCGGCGGCCTGGTCGGCCCCGCGGAACTGGACGGCCTCTTCCTCGCCGACGGCTACGCCCAGAACTCGTGGGACGCCCACGCGCGCGCCCTGTCGGCGTACGCCGTCCGCGGCGACCCGGCCCCGCTCCGCGCCGCCTGGAAGCCGCCGAGCCGGCTCGACCTCAACGGCTACGCCGTCTACACCGCGGTGGAGTGCCGCGACGGGCCGTGGCCGCGCGACTGGTCCGACTGGCGCGCCGACGCCGAGCGCCTGTACCGGACGGGGCACCGCTTCGAGACCTGGAGCAACACCTGGTACAACGCGCCGTGCGCGTTCTGGGAGGTGGGCGGCGGGCCGCGCCCGGACGTGTGGGGGAGCGCGTCGATGCCGCCGATCCTGCTCGTCCAGGCGTCGGAGGACGCCGCGACCCCGTACCCGGGCGCCGCGGAGACGCACCTCAGGTTCCCCACCTCCCGGCTGCTGGTGCAGGAGGGCGGCGGGAACCACGGCGTCACGCTGACCGGCGACGCCTGCGTCGACCGGGCCGTCGCCGCCTACCTGGGGCGCGGCGAGCTGCCCGCGAGCCGCCCCGGCCCGGACGCGACGTGCCCGGCGGGACCACCGCCCGTGCCCGTGCGGCACGACCGGCCGGAGGAGCCGCGCGGGCCCGCCGCCTGACCGGTGGCCGGACGGGAGCCGGTTGAGGTGATCGGGCCCGGGACCGCATAGGCTTGGCCACGTGGTGCTTTCAGTGGTGAAGGCCGCCGTGCGGGGCGCGTCCCCGGCCCGGGGCGGGTAGCGGCGGTGCGCATGCTCGGCTCGGCGCCCGTGCGGGTGCTGGACGACCGGCACCGGCGCGACGCGCTGGCGATCCTCGACGCCGACCCCGTCGCGAACGTGTTCGTGGGTTCGCGGGTGCACGCCGCCGGGCTCGACCCGCGGCGGCTCGGCGCCCAGATGTGGGGCTACCTGCGCGACGGGCGGCTGGTGTCGCTGTGCTACTCGGGCGCGAACCTGATCCCGGTCGCCGCCTGCCCGGACGCCGTCCGCGCGTTCGGCGAGCGGGCGCGGGCGCAGGGGCGGCGCTGCTCGTCCATCGTCGGGCCGGTCGACACGGTCGGCGCGCTCTGGCGGATCCTCGAGCCGTACTGGGGGCCGCCGCGGGCGGTGCGGGCGGTGCAGCCGGTGATGGCGACGTCGCGGATGCCGGACGTCGAGCCCGACCCGGCCGTCCGGCGGGTGCGGATGGAGGACTTCGACGTCGTCTATCCGGCGTGCGTGTCGATGTTCACCGAGGAGGTCGGGGTCTCGCCCAACGCCGGCGACGGGGGAGTGCTGTACCGGTCGCGGGTCGCGGAGCTGATCCGGGACGGGCGGGCGTTCGCCCGGATCGAGGACGGCCGCGTTCTGTTCAAGGCGGAGATCGGGGCGGTGACGCCGCACGCGTGCCAGGTGCAGGGGGTGTGGGTCCCGCCGGACATGCGCGGCCGGGGGCTGTCGGTGTCCGGGATGGCCGCGGTGGTCGCCGAGTCGCTGCGCGGCATCGCGCCGACGGTGTCGCTGTACGTCAACGACTACAACGCGCGGGCGCGGGCCGCCTACCGCCGGGTCGGCTTCGTGGAGACCGGATCGTTCATGTCCATCCTGTTCTAGAGGTTTGTTCTTCCCTGCCCGATTACTCCCCGATACCTGACGGGAACGGTCCGAAACGGTAGCATCCGGGCCGTGGAATTCGCCGGGGCGTTGCGGCAGGCCATCCAGGCCAGCGGTCTCACCCTGGAACGCGTCCGGCACCGGCTGGAGCGCAGCGGGCTGACCGTCAGCGTGGCCACCCTCAGCTACTGGCAGCGCGGGCGCAGCCGGCCCCGGTCCCGCGCCGTCGTCGAGTCCCTGGAGGACGTCCTCGGCGTCGCGCCGGGCACCCTGACCGCCCTGCTCGACGAGACCGCCCCCGTCGCCGGGGAGGTCGCGCGGCCCGCCGCGGGCCGGGGCGCCCTCGCCGCGGGCCCGTCCGCCGGGGCGGCCGCGTTCGCGAGCGGCCTGTGGCCCGACCCCGACGGCTACGCCCGCCTCGTCGGCCAGCTCGACCGGTCCGGCGACCACCGCCTCGAACGGCTCGGCGTCCACGACGTCTACCGGCTGGACGAGACGGGCCGCACCTGGACGCTGTCGGTGCGGGCCGTGCTGCGCGCCGCCGGGGACGACATCGACCGCGTCGTCTGCGTCCACGGCACGGGCCCCGCCGGGGACGGCGGCCCCGGCGGCTGCGCCGCGTCCGGCCTCGCCGCCGCCCGCTACTGCCGTCCCGGGCGGATCCGCGCCGGGGACGGCCTGGTCGCGTTCGAGCTCGTCTTCGACCGGGTGCTGGCGGCCGGGGACACCGCCGTCGTCGAGTACGACCTCGGCCCCGTCACCGTCCCCGCGGGGGCCGGCGCGCCCGGCGGCTACGACCGCCGCTTCCCGCACCCCGTCCAGCAGTACGTCGCGGTCGTCCAGTTCGACGGCGAGCGGCTCCCGGCCCGCTGCTACGGCTTCACCGCCGAGACCGCCGATGGGCCCCGCAACCGCCTCGGCGAGCTGTGGGTCGGGACGTCCGGCAGCGCGAACCTCGCGGTCGCGAACGTGCGGCGCGGTATCGTCGGCCTGGAATGGGAGTGGCACTGACAGTGCGGTGGGAAACGCGGCGCCGTTGTGAACCTTTGCCGGTCGACTCGGGGGACGAGGCGCCTTACAGTGAGCGCGGAAGCGGAAAATCCACGAGTCAAGGCCGTTTCACGGGGGCCGGCCGGACCGGATCCGGAGGCCCAGCAGTGCAGAGTGTCGCCGAGGACGATCTTCTCCAGGTCCTGCAGTACGGTCCCTTCAACGTCGCCCTCCAGGCCGCCATCCAGGCGCGCGGCCTGAGCCTGGAGTCGCTGCGCCGCCGCCTGGAGGAGCAGGGCATCGCCGTCAGCCTCTCCACCCTGAGCTACTGGCAGCGCGGCCGCACCCGGCCCGAGCGCGCCGACTCGCTGCGCGCCGTCCGCGGCCTGGAGGCCATCCTCGAACTGCCGCGCCACTCCCTGCTGACGCTGCTGCGCCCGTCCGCCGACCGCTCCGCCGGGCCGTGGCAGTCCGTCGAGGAGCTCTGCCCCGAGCCCGGCGTCCGCGACCTGCTCGACGAGATCGGCGACCGCGGCGAGCGGCAGCTCACCGGGCTCAGCCTGCACGACCAGCACATCATCGGCTGCCGCCGGGAGCTGCGCGAGATCCGCACCCGCGCGGTGTTCCAGGCCCAGCAGCGCGGCGTGGACCGCTGGATCGCCGTCTACCACCACCCGCACGGCATCCTCCCGTCGTCCCGGACGGCCCGCGGCTGCCGCTTCGGGCGCGTCCGGATGGACGAGTCGAGCGGCCTCATCGCCGCCGAGCTGCTGTTCGACCGCGCCCTCGGCCGCGGCGAGACGTACCTGCTGGAGTACGGGTTCGGCTTCGACGAGACCGGCCCGCCGGTGACCGAGGAGGGCCGCGGCTTCCGGACCCCGCAGCACGAGTACCTCATCGAGGTCCGGTTCCACCCCGCGACGCTGCCCGCCCGCTGCTACCGGACGTGGCGGCCCGACGGCCACACCGCCCTCAAGGACTCCGCGGACCTGCGGATGTCGAGCTACCACAGCGTCCACTACATCGAGTTCGGCATGGCCGCCGGGTACCACGGCATCCGCTGGGAGTGGGACTGAGGCCGCTACAGCACCAGCAGCCGCAGGAGGCGGTCGAGTTCGGCGGCGGGGTCCTCGGTGAGGCCCGCGTGCACCGGCCCCGGCTGGACGATCGTGCTGCGCGGCGCCGTCAGCCAGCGGAACCGGGCGCCCGGGGCCTCCTCCGCCGCCTGGCCCGCCCGCTCGCCGCCCCCGCACACCGCGTCGACGCCCGCGAGCGCCGACCGGACGCCGTCCAGATCGAGGGACGCGTCGAGCGCGTGCAGGCGCGGCGCGTCCAGGTGGGTGCGGCAGCCCAGGTAGTCGCGGGCGCGGCAGTACACGACCACGCCGACGTTCATCGCCTCGCCGCGCTCCACCCGCGGGATCACCCGCAGCGCCGCGTACTCGAACACGGTCGGCTCGTCCGCCCGCCGGATGTTGGTCGCGCCGCTCATGCCGGGCCTCCGAGCCAGTCGGGGCGGTTCGCGCCGCGCCGCGACCCGGTGTCCGGGCGGCGCCCGGACACCTCCAGGTCCGGCAGCCACTCGCGGGGCTTCCCGGCGCGCGGCAGCAGCACCTCCACGTAGGCGTCCCGGACGGCCTGCGGCCCGGCGAACCCCGGCTCCCGCTCCAGCCACTCGTCCGGCACCAGCGCGGTCACCTCCCGCAGCATCCCCTCGGTGATCCGCGGCGCCAGCTCGGCCTCCGCCGCCTCCAGGCGCGTCGCGTACCGGGTCAGGACGTGGTCGTCGACGTCGTAGGGGCCGGAGAACAGCCGCGCCGCGTTCGCCCACGCGTGGTGGAAGATCAGGCTCGCGCCGTGGTCGATCAGCCACACGTCGCCGTGCCACACCAGCATGTTCGGGTTGCGCCAGCTGCGGTCGACGTTGCCGATGTAGGCGTCGAACCACAGCAGCCGGGACGCGAAGTCCGGTTCGGGCGTCCAGCCGAGCGGGTCGTAGCCCAGCGACCCCGGCAGGAAGTCGACGCCGAGGTTGCGGCCGGTGCTGGCCTTCAGCAGGTCCTGGACGTCCGGGTCGGGCTCGTGCCGCCCGATCACCGGATCGAGGTCGATGAGCACCTGGTCGGGCACCCGGAAGCCGAGGCGGCGCGCCAGTTCCCCGGCGATCACCTCGGCGATGAGGGCCTTGCGGCCCTGCCCGGCGCCGTGGAACTTCATGACGTACGTGCCGAGGTCGTCGGCCTCGACGACGCCCGGGAGCGACCCGCCCTCGCGCAGCGGCGTCACGTATCGGATGGCTGTCACATGAGGCAACACGCCGTAACGCTACCGGGTGCCGGGATAATCGCCCGCATGGATATGCGGCTGGTGGACCTGTCGGTGCCGATCACGACCGGCATGCAGGTCTACCCGGGGGACCCCGAAGTCGAGGCGGTGCCGGCCCTCACGGTCGCCGAGGAGGGCGTGAACGTCCTGCGGCTGCACCTGGGGTCGCAGTCCGGCACCCACGTGGACGCGCCGTTCCACATCGACGACTCCCTGCCCCGCCTCGACGAGCTGCCGCTCGCCCGCTTCACCGGGCCCGCCGCGCTCATGGACGTCCGGGGGCTGCCGCCGCGCGCCCCGATCGGGCCCGGCGCGCTCCCGGCGGGCCTCGGGCCGGGCACCGTCCTGCTCGTGGCCACCGGGTGGTCGCGGCACTGGGGCACCGGCCGCTACCTCGACCACCCGTACCTCGCGCCCGCGACGGCCGAGGCGATCGTCGCGGCGGGCGTCCGCACCGTCGGGATCGACGCCCTCAGCGTGGACCCGACGCCCGCGCCGGGCTCGGACGACGTCACCCTCGCGGCCCACCGGGTGCTGTGCGGCGCCGGGGCCGTCATCGCGGAGAACCTGACGAACCTCGACGCCCTCCTGGAGGCACCGGGACGGGCGATCGAGGCGTCCCTGTTCCCGATCCGCCTGGCGGGGGCCGACGGCGCGCCCGTCCGCGCCGTCGCCCGCGTCGGCCCGTGAGGCTCAGCCGCGGCGCATGCACCAGGTGCGGGGGCCGCCGTCCGGCAGGTCCACCTCGGCGGTCGTCGTGAAGCCCAGCCGCTCGTAGAACGCCACGTTGCGCTCGCTGGAGGTCTCCAGGAACGCGGGGTACCCGGCGGCCTCCGCGGCCTCGACGCCGGCCCGCACGATCGCCGCGCCGAGCCCCCGGCCCTGCGCGTCCGGGTCGACGCCGACGGTGGCGAGGAACCACACCGGCTCGGCGGGACGGAACGGCGCGACGGCGGCCTCGGCGGCCGCGTACGCCTCGGCGCGGTCCCCGGCGAGCTCGGTCATCCGGGGGCCGAGCTCGGCGAACGCGGGGGTCGGGTCGGCGTCGGGGGTCGTCCACACGGCCACGGCGCGCGCGCCGTCCGACACCCACACCCGCCCGTACTCCATCCCGACCCGGCGGAGCAGCAGGTCCTGGAACTCCCGCACCCGCTCCTCGTGGCGGTCTGCGGCGATCACGTGGCGGGTGAAGGCGTAGTCGGCGAAGGCGCGCGAGAGCGTGCGCACGGCGGCGGGCACGTCCTCCGGCGCCGCGGGACGGACGGCGGCGTCGGCGTTCGTCATGGGCGTCTCCTCTCCTCGGTTCAAGATCACAGCGTATGCGGGGGCGGGCGTGCCGGATCCGGTCGCGGCTCCGCGCCCGGCGCGCGCGGTGCGCGATAGTGGGGGCCGGACACGGCGAGGGGAGTGCCATGCGGGTCACGTGGGCGACGGACGAGGGCGACCCGAGGCGCGGCAACGAGGACTTCGTGGCGGCGGCGGCCGGCGCGGCGGTCGTCCTGGACGGCTGCGGCCTCGCGCTCGGGACCGACCTCGGCTGCGTGCACGGCACCGCCTGGTACGCGCGCTCCCTCGGCACCCGCCTGCTGGCCCGGATGCTGGACGGCCCGGGGCCGCCGGCCGGCCCGCCGGTGGGGCCGCCCGAGGGCGCGCACGTCCCCGCGGACCGGCCGCTGGTGGGGCGGCTCGCCGGCGCGATCGCCGACGTCGCCGCCGCGCACCGCGCCACGTGCGACCTGGCCGTCCCGACGACGCCCGCCGCGACCGTCCTGGCCGTCCGGGTGCGCGGCGACCTGCTCGACTACCTGGTGCTGGCCGACTCGACCCTGCTGCTGGACTGCCGCGACGGCCTGCGCGAGATCACCGGCGGCGCGTGCTGGGCCGGGGCCGACCCGGCCGGCGCCGAGGCCGCGATCACCGGGACGGTCCCGCTGCGCGACGTGCGGCACGCGCTGCTGCTCACCGACGGCGCCACCCGGCTCGCCGACCGGTTCGGCGCCACCGACCGGGCCGGACTCGCCCGCCTCGCCGTCGAATCCGGCCCGGCCGCCCTGGTCGAGCGGACCCGCGAGGTCGAGCGCACCGACCCGCGGGCCGTCCGCTGGCCGCGCGCCAAGCCCCACGACGACGCCACCGCCGCCGTCTGCGCGTTTTGAGCCCCGGCCGAGGCGCCGAGCAACCGCTTGATTAGGGTGGTCGCCGCCGACGCGCGACAGAGGGGGGCCGGGGATGCGGCTGGGCGTCACGATGTTCGCCACCGACCGGACGATGCCGCCGCACGAGCTGGCGCGGGAGGCGGAGGCGCGCGGCTTCGCGTCGCTCTACCTGCCGGAGCACACCCACATCCCGGTCGCGCGGGAGACGCCGCCGCCCACCGGCGACGCCGCGCTGCCCGCCGAGTACGCGCGGACGCTCGACCCGCTCGTCGCGCTCGCCGCCGCGGCCGTCGTCACCGAGCGGATCACGCTCGGCACCGGCATCCTGCTCCCGGCCCAGCGCGACCCGATCGTCACCGCGAAGGCCGTCGCCACCCTGGACCGGCTCGCGGGCGGGCGCGTCGCGCTCGGCGTCGGCTACGGCTGGAACGCCGAGGAGGGCGCCGACCACGGCGTGCCCTGGAAGCGCCGCCGGGCGGTGGCGCGCGAGCACGTCCTGGCCATGCGGGAGCTGTGGACGCGCGAGGAGGCGTCGTTCCGGGGCGAGTTCGTCGCGTTCGAACCGAGCTGGTCGTGGCCCAAACCGGACGGGCGGGTGCCGGTGCTGCTCGGCGGCGCCGCCGGGCCCACGCTGTTCGCGCACATCGCCGAGTACGGGGACGGCTGGCTGCCGATCGGCGGTGCGGGCGTCCGGGAGGCGCTGCCCCGGCTCCGGCGGGCCTGCGCGGACGCAGGGCGCCCGATGGTCCCCGTGGTCCCGTTCGGGACGCTGCCGTCCGCCGGGAAGCTCGACCACTACGCCTCCCTCGGCATCGAGGAGGCGGTGCTGCGCGTACCCGCCGGGGACCGCGACACGGTGCTCCCGTGCCTCGACGAGTACGCGTCGTCCTACCTGTGAGCCGGGCGGGCCGGCCGGGACCGGCCCGCCCGGGTCAGCGGATCATCCGGAAGCAGAAGAACGCCGGGATGCGGAAGTACTCGCCCCGGTTCGACTTCACCGAGCCCATGATCAGTGCGACGAACGGGCTGATCAGCACCTCGAGGTACATGACGACGAGCGGGATGAGGAACACGGGGTTCTCCGTGATCACCATGGGCACCACGGAGACCAGCAGCCACGCGACGACATGGATCATCAGCGTGATCGCGTAGTTCAGCGCCTGGGCGGCGTGGTAGCGGACGAACGCCGACTCGCGCCGCTTCACGAAGTAGATGGCGAGCGGCGCGACGAAGCCGACGATCAGCGAGCCGAGGTAGCAGAACATCGCCCACATCGGCTCGTCCCCGCCGCGGGGGCCTCCGGCGTGGGGCCCCCCGGGGTGGGGCCCTCCGGCGTGCCCGCCCGGCGGCGGCCCGTAGCCCCAGCCGCCTTGACCGCCTCCGGGGTACCCGTACTGCTGCCCGTGACCCTGCTGCCCGTAGCCTTGCTGCGCGTAATCCTGCTGCCCGTAGCCCGCCTGCCCGTAGCCCTGCTGCCCGTACCCCGGACCGCCGTGGGCCTGCCCGTGCGACCGGTCGTCGGGCGGGGCGAAGTCGGGACGGGATCCGGACGGCTGACCGTACGGCGACGGGTGGGGCGGCGGCCGGTCCGGCCCGGGGGGCGGCTGATCGGTCATACGTCGGAATCTATCCCGGAACGGTCTTCTGCCGGGGCCCAACGGCGACCCCCGGCGTACCGGGCATGTCGCGGCACATCTTAGAATTCCGTTCGGGTTAAGGAGGCTCGATGAGAGAGGTGCTCGTGGACCGCGACGTCCTGTCCGGCGACGACGAGGCGAAGCTCGCCGCGCTCGCCGCCCGGATCCGGGAACTGGCCGAGGCCATGACCCTCACCAAGGTCGCGCCCGACGAGGCCGCCTCGGTGGCCGCCGAGGTCGCGGCGCTCACCGACCGCCTGACGGCGGAACGCCGCGCCCACCCGCCCTTCGGGGAGGTCGGCGCGGGCGGGCTCGACCGGCAGATCGCCAACCCGGTCACCGGCCGCCTCAACCCGATCGCCCCGCCCGTGGACTTCGAGGTCTCCGAGGACGGCATCGTCCGCGCCGAGTTCACGCTGCCCGCGGTGTACGAGGGCCCGCCCACGTTCGTCCACGGCGGCGTCTCCGCGATGATCATGGACCAGGTGCTCGGCATGGCCGCCGCCGCGACCGGCACCCCCGGCATGACCGCGACCCTGGAGACCCGCTACCGCCGCCCCACCCCGCTCGGCGTCCCGCTCACCGTCGAGGCCAAGGCGGGCCGCGTCGAGGGCCGCAAGGTCTACGCCGACGGCACCATCAGCGGCCCCGACGGACGCGTGACCGTCGAGGCCAGCGCGATGTTCATCGCCCCCCAGAGCGGCCCCGCCCCCGTCCCGCCTCCCCTCCGGGCGTCCTGACGGCGGGCCGTCCCGGCGGCTCCGGCGCGCCGTCGCCGCCGAGCACCCGCAGCACCCGGCCGGGCGTCCGGCCCAGCTCGTCCCGCATGACCCGCGTGAAGTGGGCCTGATCGCTGAATCCGAGGCCGGCCGCGAGGCCGGCGAGGTCGCGCTCGCCCCCGTCGATGCGGGCGAGGGCGCGGCTGACCCGCACGCGGTTGCGGTACCGGCTCAGCGGCATCCCCACGTGGTGGCGGAACGTCCGGCTCAGGTGCGAGGGGGACGTCTCCAGCAGCCGGGCCAGCGAGACCAGGTCGGCCGCGGCCGGTTCCCCGGCGGCGACCGCCTCCCGCGCCCGGTCGGCGAGCTCGCGGCGGCCCGGCGCGGGCAGGTCGTCGGGCTGCCCGCGGAGCACCAGGCGGAGGAGGCCGAGGACGGCCTCGGCGGCGGCGAACGCCCGGTCCGCCCCGGCGCGCAGGAGCAGGCGGTGGGCGAGTTCTAGCCGCGCGTCCACGCGGACGGCCGGGGCGGGCGCGGTCTCCATCCCCGCGGTGAGGGCGTCGCCGGTGAACTCGACCGACGTGCAGGCGTCGCCGCCCGCCGGATGGGCGAAGCGCACCTCTTCCCCCGGACGGTGCAGATAGCCGGTGGTGGTGTCCGCCATCAGCCGCACGCCCCGGTGGTCGAGCCGGAACCGGCCCCGCCGCACCAGGACGATCTCGGCGGCGGACGCCGCCTCGGGGCCGGACCAGCGGGCGCGGTCGTCCGCGCACTCGACCGCCCGGACGACGAAGTGCGGGCTCCGGACCACCGTCTTCGCAGTACGCACCCGCACGACCCTACGCGGCGCGGCGGAAGTCCCGATCCGCATATTTCTTCAAGACCGGCCCGGTGCGCGCACCCGATGCTCGGTCCCATGCCCCTTCCCCCTCATTCGGCCGCCGCGGCGCCGCGCCGGCGGGCGGTGCTGGCCGTCCTGCTCACCGGGCAGCTCATGGCCTCCATGGACGGCTCGATCGTGTCGGTCGCCGCGCAGAGCATCCGGACCGGCCTCGGCGCGGACGGCACGGCGGTCCAGCTCATCGTGTCCGGTTACCTGCTGGCCACGGGCGTCCTGCTGGTCACCTGCGCACGGATCGGCGACGTCGCGGGGTACCGGCGCGCGTTCCTGCTCGGCCTCGGCTGCTTCACCGGCGCGTCGCTGCTGTGCGGCGCGGCCCCGGACGCGGCCGTGCTCGTCGTCGCCCGCATCGCGCAGGGCGCGGGGGCGGCGCTCCTGATCCCGCAGGTCATGTCGCTGATCCAGGTGCACTGGGAGGGGGCGGCGCGGCGCCGGGCGCTCGGGCTGTACGGCATGGTGCTCGCCCTCGGTGTCGCGCTGGGGCAGGTCGCCGGCGGGCTCGTCACCGGCGCCGACCTGTTCGGCCTCGGCTGGCGCCCCGTCTTCCTGATCAACGTTCCGGTCGGCGCGGTCCTGCTGCTGCTCGGCCCGCGCGTCCTGCCGGACTCCCGCGGCGACGGCCGGGCGCGCCTCGACCCCGCCGGCGTGGCGCTCCTCACCGCCGCGATGGCCGCGTTCATCGTCCCGCTCGTCTTCGGTCCCGAGCGCGGCTTCCCCGGCTGGGCGTGGTTCTCCCTCGCGGGCGGCGCCGCGCTGCTGGCGGCGTTCGTCCGGCACGAGTCCGGGGCGGGGCATCCGCTGCTGGACCCGGCGGCGCTCAAGCCGGAAGGCGTCCGGCCCGGACTGGCCGCATGCTGGCTCGTCATGGGCTGCTACACGGTCTTCCTCCTCGTCCTGACCCTGCACATGCAGTCCGCGCTGGGCTTCTCCCCGCTCCGGGCGGGCCTGGCGTTCGTCCCCTACACCGTCGGCTTCGGCGCGCTGAGCCTGACCTGGCACAGGTACCCGCGGCCGTTGCGGGACGCCCTCCCGGTCGCGGGACCGATCGCCTTCGCGTGCGGGACGGTCGCGCTGGCGATCCTCGTGCGCGACCAGTGGCACGCGTACACCTCCGCCCCGCTGCTGTTCCTCGCCGGTGCCGGGCACGCCGCCGGCTACAGCCCCCTCATCGCGCGGATCGCGTCCCTGGTGGAGCCGCGGCTCGCGTCGGCGGTGGCGGCGCTCAACTCCACCGGGCCGATGCTGGCCGGGGTGGTCGCGGTCGCGGGGCTCGGCGGCGTCTACTTCGCGGCCCCCGCCTCCGCCGCGGGACTCCTCCGCGTGGCCGCCGCCGTGGCCGTCCTGCTCGCGCTCGGCGCGGTGTGCGCGGCACGGGCGTTGTCGTACCGGGCGGCTACGCTGCCGGACCATGCATGAGATGGCCGCGATGGCCGGATTCTTCGCCGCCCACGGTGTCTGGAGCGTCTCGGACGGCGAGACGCTGATCCCGATGCTCGCCTACGAGCGCCCGAACGGCGAGCGAGGCATGGACCGGCTGGTCCACGACGACGTCGGGAATGCCGCGGCGGCCGGGCAGGAGGCGCTGCGCACCGGCCGCGACGGCTGGGTCCGCGCGGCGCTCGTCGTCGACGCCTTCCTCCACCTCGACACGGGGCGCGTCGACGCGCTGGTCGTCGAGTCCGTCGAGTACGGGTCGTCCCCGCGGTCGCTGAAGATGGCCGTCCCGTACCGGCCGCAGCAGGCGCCCCAGGGGTTCGGCGTGTACCGGCCCAAGTTCATCGAGGTCGCGGGCGTCGACGATGCCGATCTGCCCGCCCTGGCCGACGCCTTCTTCGCCGGCGTCGACTCCCACGAGCAGGCGGCCGCCGTCTGGAACGCCCACCTGGTGGACGAGTCGGTGTGACCGCGCGCCCCGTCGACGCCGCCCGCGGCGGGGCCCATGATGGGGCGGCATGACGCAACCGCTCGCCGTCCTGGTCAACGGGCTGCCCGGGGCCGGGAAGACGACCCTCGCCCGGCAGGTGGGGCCCCGCCTCGGGCTGCCGGTGTTCAGCAAGGACGTCATCAAGGAGACCCACGCCGACGTGCTGGGCACCGAGTCGCCGGGCCTGCCGCAGCGCCGCTGGAACTCGATGCTCGGCGCGGCGGCGAGCGAGACGATGTGGTCGCTGCTGGCGGACGCGCCCGCCGGCGCGGTGCTGGAGTCGAGCTGGCCCCCGGACGTCCGCGACCTGGTCGTGCGGGGGCTCGGCCGCGCCGGGAACCCCCGGACGGTCGAGGTCTGGTGCGACGTCCCGCTGGAGACCGCCCGGCGCCGCTTCGAGGACCGGCACCCGCGCCACCCGGTCCACGGCGAGCCGCTGACGGACGCCGAGTGGGAGGACCGGCGCGGCGCCCGGCCGCTCGGGCTGGGCCCGACCCTGCGCGTCGATACCGCGCGGCCGGTCGATGCGGACGCCGTCGTCGAGTGGATCCGCGCACGGACGCTTTGACCCGCCGGAGGCCGCCCGCCGGCGCGCGTCCCCGCCGCGTCCGTGGGGCCCCGGACGGCCGCGGAAGTCTGAAGCGGAAGGGAACCGGGACCGGCCGGGGGGCGTCCAGGCAAGAAGATCATCCGAACTTCCGAAGGGACGCCACATGGGTTACCCGGCCGAGTCGGTCGAGCTGTACGAGCGCGGGACGGCCGCGCTGGACGGCGGTCGGGGAGAGGAGGCCAGGGAGCTGTTCCGGCGCGCCTACGACGCCGGCCACCCGGGCGGCGCGCACCAGTTGGGGTGGGGCGCGTTGGCGCGCGAAGAGGACGACCGCGCACTGGAATGGTTCCGGCGGGCCGCCGAGATGGGGTACGCGGCGAGCGCCTTCGAGGTCGGCTGGGCCATGGACCAGAAGGGCGACCTCGCGGAGGCCGAGCGGTGGTACCGGCAGGCGGCCGAAGGCGGGCACGTCGGCGGCATGCTGAACCTCGGGTCGATCCTCGAGAAGAAGGACGGGACGGCCGAGGCCATGGACCTCTACCGCCGGGCCTGGGAACGGGGGGAGGACAAGGCGGCGTTCAACCTCGGCAGGCTCTTCGACGATGGAGGCAAGGGCGACCTGGACGCCGCCGCGACCTGGTACGGCCGCGCCGCCGAGCGCGGCAACGCCGTCGCGGCCTTCAACCTCGGGTTCGTCCGCGAGGATCAGGGCGACCTCGACGGGCGCGAGGCGGCGTGGCGGCGCGCGGCCGACCTGGGGCACCCGAAGGCCGCCTATGCCGTCGGCACGGTACGCGACCGGGCGGGGGACGAGGACGCCGCCGCCGCGTGGTTCCGCCGCGCCGTCCGGGAGCACGGCAGCGAGGCCGCCGCCCGCAAGCTCGGCGACATCTATATGCACCGGGGCGACGCCCGGCGCGCCCGGTACTGGAGCCGCTTCCCGTCCGGCCTCGACGACTACAGCACGGAGTTCGAGCTGTTCGCCGGGGCGGGGTCGGCCGCCGCGATCCACCGGCAGGACGTCCTCTACAAGGAGATCGACACCGACGGCTACGTCGAGTTCGACCTCGACGCGCGGACCCTCACGGTCGGCGGCCGCACCTTCCGCGGCGTCACCCTGCTCGGCAGCTTCTCCCGCCTCGACGACAGCTGGCTGTGGGCCTGGGCCAACGGGAACCTGGCCCCGGACGGGCCCGCCGTCGCGCCGCTGCGCACGATCCGCGAGTACGGCGAGCGGCACGACGTCCCCGAGCTGGTGACGGGACGGCTCGACCTGAGCGGCTTCCCGGACCCGCGGCAGGCCGCGGTGACGATGGCCATCGGGGCCGCCGCGCTGCTCGGCGGGAACGGCGTGCACAGCTGCGCCGTCAACGACGGGAAGGGGTCGAGCTTTTTCCACATCGACGACCCGTCGCTGCCCGCCGCGCGGTTCGACCGGCTCGCGGCGCCGCGCCTGCTGACGACGGCCTCCCAGGTCTTCCCGAACGACCACCGCAACGTCGTCCAGGGGTTCCTGGCGCACTACGGGTTCCGCATCCGGATGTCCGCCGACGCCATCGACGGCGTGTCCCCGGACGGCGACCGGGTGACCGTCGCCTTCACCGAGGACGGGCTCATCGAGGCCATGACGGTGGGGCGCGAGGAGGACGCCTGACTCAGTACTCGTACACCCTGATCACCGGGTCGCGGCCGTTCCACGACGCGATGATCGACGACGTGCGGCGGGCGGCGCGGAAGTCGACGCGCAGCCAGCCCCGCGCGCCCGTCACGCGGGTCTCGAATCCGGGGTTCGGCGTCGCCGACACCAGCCGCACCTCGCCGCCGCGCAGCGACATCGCGGCCTGCCCGCCCTTCACCGCGTAGCTGCGCACGTTCCCCGGCGGCCGCGGCGCCGCCGGGCCGGGTGCCCGGTCGCGCCCGCCGCCGTCCGGCCGCGCGGTCGGACCGGCGGTCGGCGCGGTCGGGCTCCCGCGGATCACGGGGCCCGCGATCGGCGGCGGCGCGGCCCGTTCGGACACCGTCGCCCGCACCACGTCGCGGACGCCGAGCCATGACAGCGTCACCGCGAGCGCGGTCACCCCCGCCCACGGGGCAACATACGACATCACGCGACGCATCAGCACATCGTGGCATACGGTGCCGCCATGGCAAGTGTTCTGGTGGTCGAGGACGACGCCGACGTCCGTTCCGCCCTGATGCGGGAGCTCGGTGCCCGCTCCCACGTCGTGCGCAGCGCCGGAACCGCGATGGACGCCCTCCGCGAGGTCACCCGGGAGCCGCCCGACGTCGTCATCCTCGACCTCGGGCTGCCCGACCTCGACGGCGCCGAGGTGCTGAAGATGCTCCGCGGCGTCTCCGACGTCCCCGTCGTCATCGCCACCGCCCGCGACGACGAGCCCGAGATCGTCCGGCTGCTGCACGCGGGCGCCGACGACTACCTCGTCAAGCCGTTCTCCGCCGAGCACCTCAACGCCCGCCTCGCCGCCGTGCTGCGCCGGTCCGCGCGGTCCGGGCCCGCCGCCGAGCTGACCGTCGGCGGCCTGCACATCGACCTCGACCGCCGGGAGGCCAGCCTGGACGGCGCGGGCCTCGGGCTGACCCGCCGCGAGTTCGACCTGCTCGCCTACCTCGCGGCCCGCTCCGGCCGGGTCGTCGCCCGCCGCGAGCTCCTCGCCGAGGTGTGGCGGCAGGCGTACGGGGACGACCAGACCATCGACGTGCACCTGTCGTGGCTGCGCCGCAAGCTCGGCGAGACCGCCGCCGCGCCCCGCTACCTGCACACCGTCCGCGGCGTCGGCGTCCGGCTCGCCGCGCCCGAAGCATGAGGCGGACGCTCGTCCTGGTGTCCCTCGCGGTCACCTCGATGGTCGCGCTCGCGTTCCTCATCCCGCTCGCCCTCACGGTCCGGGAGATCGCCCGGGACCGCGCCCTCACCGCCGCCGAACGGCAGGCCAGCGCCCTCGGCCCGGTCCTCGCCGTCACCGAGGACCCCGCCGCGCTCGAACGCGCCGTCGCCAGCACCCGCGCGGGCGCCGCCGGCCGCATGACCCTGCACATGCCGGGCGGCGCGACCGTCCCGGCGGGGTCCCGCGGCGACGTCAACGCCGACCCCCGGCAGCTCGACCGGGCCGGCCGCCGCGGCCGCGCCTACACCGTCCGGGTGCCCGAGGGGTACGCGCTCCTGCAGCCGGTCGCGCTGGACGCCGGCCGCATCGCCGTCATCGAGGTGTTCGTCCCGTCCGCCGACATGTCCCGCGGGGTGCTGGAGGCGTGGCTCGTCATGACGGCCGTCGCCGCGGCCCTCGTCGCCGGGTCGGTCGCCGTCGCCGACCGGCTCGGCAACCGGATGATCCGGTCCACCCGGCGGCTCGCGGTGGCCGCGACCGCGTTCGGCGACGGGGAGCTGAGCGTGCGCATCGAGCCCGACGGCCCGCCCGAGCTCGTCGAGGCGGGCCGCGCCTTCAACGCCATGGCCGACCACGTCGTCCAGCTCCTGGCCGCCGAGCGCGAGATGGCCGCCGACCTCTCGCACCGCCTGCGCACCCCGCTCGCCGCGCTCCGCCTCAACGCCGAGGCGCTCGGCCCGGGACCCGTCGCCGACGAGACCCGCGAGGCCGTCGACCGCATCGAGCGCGAGGTCGACCAGATCATCCGCACCGTCCGCCGCCCCACCGGGCGCGGCAGCTGCGACGCCGCGAAGGTCCTGCGGGACCGCGTGCGGTTCTGGTCCGTCCTCGCCGAGGACGAGGGCCGCGCCTGCGAGCTGATCGGCGCCGAGGAGCCCGCGCCGCTCCCGCTCCCCGGCACCGAACTCGCCGCCGCCGTCGACGCCCTCCTCGGCAACGTGTTCCGGCACACCGCCGAGGGCACCGCCTTCGCCGTCACCCTGCACCAGGGGCAGGGCGTCACCGGGATCCTCGTCGCCGACGGCGGTCCCGGCATCGCCGACCCCGACGCCGCCCTGCGGCGCGGCAGCAGCGGCGGCGGCTCCACCGGCCTCGGCCTCGACATCGCCCGCCGCGCCGCCGAGTCGACCGGCGGCCACCTGCGCATCCACCGCTCGGTGCTGGGCGGCGCCCAGATCCAGATGTGGTTCCGCACGAAGTACCTGCCGCCGCCCCGCCGCTCCCGCCGGCTCGTCCGCCGCCGCCACGCCCGCTAGCGTCGGGCGCATGCACGCCATCGGAGTCGAGGCCGTCCACAGGAAGCAGACGGCCTGCCCCGCCCGGTTCGCCTTCGTCGTGCTCGACTTCGAACCGGCCGCGACGTACGCGTTCGTGAACGCGCTCGCCCCCGGCGCGATGGAGTACCCCGACTCCCAGGCACGGTTCGTCCCGGTCGTCGACGAGACCGC
The DNA here is from genome assembly GCF_003947565.1 of Actinomadura sp. WAC 06369. Taxonomy (NCBI): domain Bacteria; kingdom Bacillati; phylum Actinomycetota; class Actinomycetes; order Streptosporangiales; family Thermomonosporaceae; genus Actinomadura; species Actinomadura sp. WAC 06369. Next base: position 33,183 of record NZ_QHJN01000087.1, read on the forward strand.
CCGCGAGCGGCTCGAGAACCACTTCGGCGCCGGACCCCTGCCCGTCCGCGTCACCCTCCGCGCCGCCCGCGACCACCCGACCGACTCCGACGACGCGAGCTTCCGCTTCGCGACGGCCCGGGCCGTCCGCCTGGCCCTCGAACGGACGGGCCGCGAACGGCCGCTCCTCGCCGCGACCCTCGACCCGCCGACCGTCGCGGGCCTGCTGCCCCTCCTCGACGACCCGCGCCGCGTCTTCCAGGCGCTCGACCTGTGCGGCGACCTGTTCCGCGAGCCGGGGCCCGCCGCCCCCGTGTCGCCGTCCCCGCGCGACACCGCCGACCTCCTGCGGCCGCTCGCGCGCCTGGCGGGCTCCCCGGACGACCGCGTCGCGCTCCGCGCCGTCCGCGTCCTGGCGCGGGCGCCCCACCGCCGCGCCCGCGACCTCGTCGCGGGCGCGCTGGCCCGCCCCGGCGGCGAGGCCCGCGACCTCGCCGTCCGCACGCTCGCCGAGCGGGGCGACGCCCGCGCCGCGCGCCCCCTCGCGGAGATCCTCGCCCGCGACCGGCTGCCGAAGGACATCGAGTGGTCCGTCCACGCGATGAAGGACCACGCGTCCGTCCTGCTGCCGCCGGTCCGCGCCCGCCTGGACGCCGCCGTCCCCGGAGCCCTCGAACCCTTCCTGTTCGAGCTCGTCTGCCAGGTCTCCCGCTGGGGCGGGACCGCCGCGCCGCTGGCCCCGTCCCTGCGGCGCCTCGCCGTCGACGACGGCACCTGGACGTCCCGCGAACTAACCCGGGCCCTCCCCCGCGTCCCCCCGCCCCGCTGACCGC
>NZ_QHJN01000088.1:0-33438 GCF_003947565.1 Actinomadura sp. WAC 06369
TCACGACCGAGGGCAGGACGGCGTCGACGATCCGCTGGTACTGCTGCTCCAGGTTCACCGCCGCGCCCGTCCCGGCGACGGGCGCGGCGGTGAACCTGGAGCAGCAGTACCAGCGGATCGTCGACGCCGTCCTGCCCTCGGTCGTGAAGATCGAGACCGATCGGGGCGAGGGCTCCGGGGTCGTGTTCGACGGCCGGGGGCACATCGTCACGAACGCGCACGTCGTCGCGGGCGCGCGGCGCATCCGGGTGACGGCCGCGTCCGGCGGCGCGCGGCTGGACGCGCGGCTCGTGGGGGCGTTCCCGCCGGACGACCTCGCCGTCGTCAAGGTGGACGGCGCGTCCCTCAAGCCCGCGACGTGGGCCGACTCGAGCAAGGCGCGGGTGGGGCAGATCGTCCTCGCCATGGGCAATCCCCTCGGGCTCGCCGGGAGCGTGACGAGCGGGATCGTGTCGGCGCTGCACCGGACGGTGTCGACGCAGGGCGAGGGCGACTTCGAGGGCTCGACCATCGCCGACGCGATCCAGACGAGCGCGCCGATCAACCCCGGCAACAGCGGCGGGGCGCTCGTCACGCTGACCGGCGAGGTGATCGGCGTGCCGACCGCCGCGGCGTCCGACCCGTCCATCGGCGGCGCCGCGAACGGGATCGGGTTCGCGACGCCGAGCGGCACCGTGCGGCGGATCGTCCCGCAGCTCATCCGGAGCGGCGAGGTGACGGACTCGGGACGGGCGGCGCTCGGCGTCGTCGTCCGGACGATCGTGGACCCGGAGAGCGGGCGGGAGTCGGCGGTCGCGGTCGTCGAGGTGCTGGAGGGCGGCGGCGCCGCCGGGTCGGGGATCGCGGCGGGGGACCTGATCCTCGCCGTGAACGGGACGCCGACGCCGGACCAGACGGCGCTGACGACGGTGCTCGCGAACCTGAGACCGGGGCAGAACGTCACCGTGAAGATCCGCAAACCGGACGGGACGGAGCGGGAGGCGAAGGTGACGCTCGGTGAGCTGCCGGCGTCCGGGCGGCCCTGACGTCGTCAAAGGATCAACTGTGTCCTGGGGGTTTCCCGATCCGCGCCCGTTCGTTCACTTCCGATTAAGCATGGCGGAGAAAGCTCCCGCGTGATCCCCTCACGCGATCCCTCACTTAGGAGCGTTCATGTCCGTCACCCGTCGTGGAGTGATGAAGGGCGGCGCCGTCGGCGCGATGTCCCTCGCGATGGCCGGCAGCCTCGACGCCATCTTCCAGACCTCCGCGGTCGCCGACACCGGCGCCGGCGAAGCCTACGGCTACGGCCCGCTCGTGCCCGACCCCAAGGGCGTCCTCGACCTCCCCCGGGGCTTCTCGTACAAGGAGCTGTCGGTCGAGGGCGACGTCATCTCGGACGGCGTCCGGGTCCCCGGCCGGCACGACGCCATGGGAACGTTCCCGACCGGCAAGAGCAACGAGCTGCTGGTGGTCCGCAACCACGAGCAGACCGCGAGCGGCGTCAAGGCGGTCGCCCCGGACGAGCTGGTGTACGACCCGGAGGCGTTCGGCGGCACCACCACGATGCTGCTGAAGAACGGCGACGAGCTGCGGTCGCAGTACGTCAGCCTCGCCGGGACGTCCACGAACTGCGCGGGCGGCGTCACCCCGTGGGGCACCTGGCTGACCTGCGAGGAGACCGAGGGCTTCGGCGGCGAGAGCAAGAGCCACGGCTGGGTGTTCGAGGTCGACCCGTACGGCCGCCGCACCAGGCCGGAGCCGCTGAAGGAGATGGGCCGCTTCGCGCACGAGGCCGTCTGCGTCGACCCGCACACCCTCACCGCGTACCTCACCGAGGACGCGTCCGGCCCGTTCGGCATGTTCTACCGGTTCCGCCCCCGCGCCCACCGCGGCGACTACCACGCGTACATGCAGGGCGGCCGCCTCGAGGTCGGCTACATCCGGGACGTCCCGGACCTGGCGCTCATCGACGAGCCCGGCACGAAGCTGCACGCCCGGTGGAAGGCCGTCCCGGACAAGTACGCCAAGCAGACCTCGATCCGCGAGCAGTTCGGCGACGAGATCACCCGCACGCAGAAGCTCGAGGGCTGCTGGTGGGGGCACGGCAAGGCGTGGTTCGTGGCCAGCTTCGCCAACAAGTCCGACGGCGCCGCCCGCGACCACAAGGGCCAGGTCTGGACCTACGACCCGAAGACCAACGAGTTCGAGCTCCAGCTCATCTTCCGCAACGACTCGCGGTTCGACGGTCCCGACAACATCACCGTCTCGCCCTACGGCGGCGGCGTGATCATCGCCGAGGACGGCGACGGCACGCAGCACCTCGTCGGCACCACGAAGGACAACAAGCCCTTCGCGTTCGCCCGCAACGCCGCCAACGACAGCGAGTTCTGCGGCGTGACGTTCTCGCCCGACGGCCGCACCCTGTACGCCAACCGGCAGAGCGGCCCCGGCGTGACGTTCGCCATCACCGGCCCGTGGAACAAGATCCGCGGCTGACTCAGGCCAGCCCGCGCCGGGTCTCCGCCGGGGGCCGCTCCCCCCGGATGGAGGCCACCATGTCCAGGACGTCGCGCACGGCGGCGGCCTGCGACGCGGGGACGCGCAGCGCCCGCGCCCCCGCCCACGCGTAGACGGACGCCGCGGCCAGCAGCCCGGGATCGGGCTCCCGCGCGTCCGTCTCCAGCGCGACCAGCACCCTCTCCCCGGCGGCGGCCAGGTCCGCGACCCGGCCCGCCGGGGGCGCGGTGCCCGCGTCCACGATCCCGTCCGGCACCCGCTCGTCCGGTTCCAGCAGCGTCACCGGCTCATGCTTCCCCATGCCCCCAAGCGTGGCACGATCTCCTCGGGGGACGACCGCGCGCCCCCGGCGGCCGGACGGTTCCGGCGGCCCCGCCGCGTAGACTGATCGGAGCATGATCGTGTTCGTCGTCCTCGGGCTGGCGGCCGTCGCCGTGCTGGGCGCCGTCGTCCTGCTCGCCATGGGCCGGGGCGGGGAGCTCGCGGCGGCGCACCCCGACCATCCGCGGCTCACGCTCGGCGCGGAGGGGTGGCCCGTCACCCAGGCCGACGTGGCGTACCTGCGGCTGCCGCGCACCCTGTGGGGCTACCAGCCCGACCTGACCGACGAGGCCGTGCGGCGCCTCGCCCGCGCGCTGGCCGACCGCGACGCCGAGATCGACGCGCTGCGGCGGGAGAACGCCGAGCTGCGGCTCGGCGGCGGCGAGTCGGTCGGCGCCCTGTACGGGCTGCGCGAGAGCACCGGCCCGAACGCCCTCCCGTCCGGCGACGTCCCCCCGTCCGGCGACGTGTCCCCGTCCGGCGACGTGTCCCCGTCCGGCGACGTGTCCCCGGACGCCGGCGAGCCGCGCGACGACCGGACGGCGGGCGACACCGAGGAGGAGGACGAGCGGCCGTGACGACCGTGATCACCGGTGCCGACGGACTGGCCCGCTGCCCGTGGGGCGCCGGCCCGCCCGACTACCTCGCGTACCACGACGAGGAGTGGGGCCGTCCCGTCCGCGACGACCAGGGCCTCTACGAGCGGCTGTGCCTAGAGGCGTTCCAGTCGGGGCTGTCGTGGCTGACGATCCTGCGCAAGCGCGAGGGGTTCCGGGCCGCGTTCTGCGGCTTCGACCCCGAGAAGGTCGCCGCCTTCGGGACGGACGACGTGGAGCGGCTGCTCGCGGACGCGTCGATCGTCCGGAACCGGGCGAAGATCGAGGCGGCGATCGGCAACGCCCGCGCCGCGCTCGACCTGCCCGGCGGGCTCGCCGCGACCGCGTGGCGCCACGCCGACCCCGACGCCCCCGCGCGCGCCGACACCGCCGACGTGCCCGCCTTCACCGACGGCTCGAAGGCGCTCGCGAAGGAGCTGAAGCGGCACGGGTTCCGGTTCGTCGGGCCCACCACCGCCTACGCCCTCATGCAGGCGTGCGGCCTGGTCGACGACCACCTGATCGGCTGCCACCGCCGCGGCGCACACCACTGAGCCGCCGTCGCCGCCCGCCGGGTCACTCGGCCTTGGCCGCGGTCAGGACGGGGACGCCGGACGCCCGCCGCGCCGGCAGCGCGGACGTCGCCGCCGTCACCGCGGCGGCGCCCGCGACGATCAGGGCGAGCAGCCACCAGGGCGCCATCGGGCGCAGGAACGAGCTGCCCGTCACCGCGTGCAGCGCGACCGTCGTGCCGAGCGCGGCCCCGAGCCCCAGCAGGCTCCCGAGCAGGACGACCGTGGCGGCCTCCCACCGGACGATCGTGCGGATCTGCGGCTCCGTCGCGCCGACGGCGCCGAGCAGCCCGAACTCGCGGGTGCGCTCGCCGACGCTCATCGACACGGTCGTGGCCGTCCCGAACAGCGCGAGGACGAGCGCCATGCCGATGAACCCGTACATGACCGTCAGCCCGTTGGTCATCCCGTCGACGGTCGCGTCGAGGTAGGCGTCCCGGTCGAGGACCTCCGCGCCCGGGACGTCCGCGACGGCGCGGGCCAGCGCCGCCCGGTCGCCGCCGCGCACCAGCACCGCCCGCGCCGCCGCGCCGGGGGCGAGCCGCTCCATGGTCGCGGGCGCCACGAGGGCCTGGTCGGCGAACAGGTGCGACGGGTCGTGGTAGGCGCCCGCGACCGTCAGCGCCACCCGCCCCCGGTCGCCCCGCAGCACCAGCCGGTCGCCCGCGGCCAGGCCGTGCGCCTCCATGACCGCCGAGGACAGCCCGATCTCGCCGGGGCCGAGCGGCCGCAGGCTCCCGCCGAGGTCGAGCGTCGCGCGCAGGTCCCGCTGGTCCGCGCCCGTCACCATGAGGTACGGCATGGCGCTGTCCGACGCGCCGACGATCGCCGCGTCGGCCATCGTCAGGGCCGTCGCGGACGTCACGCCCGGGACGTCCGCGACGCGTCCGGCGACATCGCGGGGCAGCGCGCCCCCGCCGCCGGTCGCCGCGCCGGTCGCCGCGATCGCGTGGTCGGCCCGCAGCACCTCCCGGCCGGCCTCCCCGAACCGGTCGTGCACCGACAGCGCGAGCAGCGCGGTGGCGCCGACCAGCGCGACGCCGAGCATGAGCGACGACGCCGCGGACGACACCCGGCGCGGGCTGCGGGTGATCGTGGCGCGCGCGAGCCGCCCCGCCTCCCCGCTCACGACCGTCCCCGCCCGCCCGACGAGCCCGCCGAGCGGGCCGACGAAGAACGGCGCGAGGACGGCGAGCGCCGCCACGGTCGTCATGCAGCCGAACAGCACGAGGACCGCGGTGCCCATCGTCCGCTCCATGCCGGGCGGCTCCTCGTACTGCACGGCGATCGCGGGACCGAAGAACATCCACGCGCAGGCGAACACGGCGAGGGCGCCCGCGAGCCGCGGCCACCGGCGGCCCTCGGCCCCGGTGCTCGCCGCCCGCAGCGCCCGCATCGGCGACACCGCGGCGGCCCGCCGCGCCGCCCGCCCCGCCGCGAGCTGGGTGACCAGCAGCCCGGCCGCGACGGGCACCGCCAGCGCGACCCAGCCGAACTGGGCGTCCGCGGCGGCGATGTCGAAGCCGTCCGCGGCGAACAGCCGGGTCAGCAGCGCCGACACCGGGTAGCCGACGAGCAGCCCGCCCAGCGACGCGACGGCGCCGACCGCCAGCGCCTCCAGCCGGATGAGCCGCTTCAGCTGCCGCGGGGTGGCGCCGATCGCGCCGAGCAGCGCCAGCCGCGGCGTCCGCTGCCGGACGAGCGCGCCGAACGTGTTCGCCACCACGAACAGGCCCACGAACACCGCCACCGACGCGAGCATCCCGATCGCGCCGCCCACCGACGCCCCGGTCGACCGCAGGGCCGCCGAATGCGCGTCCCGCACGTCCTCCGCCGTCCGGACGGTCGCGTCGCCCTTCAGGTCGCGGGCCAGCCGCCCCCGCAGCTCGCCGACCGGGACCCCCGGCGCGGCGTCCACCCAGACGGTCTGCCACACGCCCGGCTCCAGCCCGGCCGCGCGCCGCACCGTCTCCGGCGGCGCCAGCACCAGGTCGCCGGCCGCGACCGCGTCGCGGCCCTGCACGGTGACGATCCCGACGACCGTCATCTCGGCGACCCGGTCCGGCAGCAGCACCGGGAGCGCGTCGCCGGTGCCGACCTTCCCGGCCAGCGCGACGTGCCGGGTGACCGCGACCTCCCCGTCCCGCGCGGGCGCCCGCCCCGACTCCAGCCGGTACGCGTTCAGCGACGGCTCCGCGACCCACGGGCGCAGCGTCGTGCCCGCGCCGGCGGGCGGGAGCACCGGCTTCCCGTCCCGCCCGCTCACGGTGACCGGCACCCGCGCGTCCCCGGCCGCCGCCGCGACCCCCGGACGGCCCGCGACCGCGCCGAGCGGGATCCGCCCGTCCGGCGTCCCGTACAGGTCGCCCGGGTCGTTCCCGCCCGCCTGCACCAGCACGTCCGTCCGGGCGAACTCGCTGGCGTCGCCGCTCGACACCGCCGCCTGCGCGCGCAGCCCGAACTGCAGCGACCCGGCGATCAGCCCGATCGCGAACACGCCCGCGAGCAGCGTCGCGACCAGCCGCCCCCACCCTTCGGCGAACGAGCGCCGCGCGAGGAGCCACATGGCGGTCAGCCCTCCATCCGGCGCATCACCGCGTGCACGCCGTCGATCGTCGGGTCCGCCAGCTCCCGCACGATCCGGCCGTCCGCGAGGAACAGCACCCGGTCCGCGTGCGCGGCCGCCGCCGGATCGTGCGTCACCATGATCACCGTCTGCCCGTAGTCGTCGACCGCCGCCCGCAGGAACCCGAGCACCTCGCCGCCCGAACGGGAGTCGAGGTTGCCCGTCGGCTCGTCCGCGAACAGGACGTCCGGACGGGTCAGCAGCGCCCGCGCCACCGCGACCCGCTGCTGCTGCCCGCCCGACATCTCGCTCGGCCGGTGCCCCAGGCGCCCCCGCAGGCCCAGCGCGTCCACGATGGTGTCGAACCACGCGGGGTCGGCCCGCCGGCCGCCGAGCCGCCCGGTGAGCCGGATGTTCTCCTCCGCCGTCAGCATCGGCAGCAGGTTGAACGACTGGAACACGAACCCGAGCCGGTCCCGCCGCAGCTTCGTCAGCTTCGTCCGCGACAGCTCCGTGATCTCCACGCCGCCGATCCGCACCGACCCCGACGTCGCGGTGTCGAGCCCCGCGAGGCAGTGCAGGAACGTCGACTTCCCCGACCCGGACGGCCCCATGATCGCGGTGAACCGGCCGCGCGGGAACGCCGCCGAGACCCCGCGCAGCGCCGTCACCGCGCCGTCGCCCGTCCCGTACCGCTTGACAAGGTCGTTCGCCACGGCCGCGTCCGTGGTGGGCGGCGCGTCGGATGTCTGCGTCATGCCTCCGAGTCAAGCGCCGGGGGCCCTCCGGCGCACTGGCGCGCACTCCCGGACCCGTGGTGGGGTTACCCCCCGCTCCGCCCAGGTGGAGCCCCGAGGTAGACCTGGCCCTACCTCCGTTCCGTCGGCTGGCGCCAATGATCCGCGGGCCGCGCCGCGATTGCCTGGAACGCGTGAAAGCGCACCTCGGGACCCCCGCCCTCTACGGCCTCTGCGCGGCGTTCGCCGCCGCGACGGCGGCCGTCACCGACCTCGCCCCGCACCGCGTCTGGGGCGTCCTGGCCGCCCCGGCCTACGCCCTCGCGGCCCTGCTCTCCGCCACCCCGCGCCTCCGCACCCGCACGGCGGGCGTCGCGGGGGGCGTGTTCGCGGCGGCGGTGGTCGTGCCGCTGGTGGTGCTGGCGGGGACGGGGCAGGCGCAGCCGGAGGTCGGCGTCGTCGAGCGGTCGGCCGCGCACCTCCTCGACCACGGCACGCCCTACCGGGTCCCCGCGCCCGGCGAGGGCTACGAGGCGTACAACCCGTACCTGCCCGCGATGGCGGTGCTCGGGCTGCCGTCCGCGCTGACCGGGCTGGACGCCCGCGCGGTGTTCGCCGCCGCGTTCGTCGCGCTGCTCGCCGCGAGCGCGCTGCTGCTGCGCGGACGGGCGGCCCTCGGGCCGCTCGCGGTGCTCGCGGCGTCCCCGCCGGCGGCGCTGCCCCTCGCGGTCGGCGGGGACGACCTGCCGGTGCTCGGCCTGGCGTGCCTCGGGCTCGCGCTGGCGGCGCGGGGGAACCCGGCGGCCGCCGGGGCCGTGCTGGGGCTCGCGGGGGCGATGAAGCCGACCGCGTGGCCGGTGCTCGCCGTGTGCCTGGTCCTGCTCGTCCACCGCCGGGCGGGCGGACGCCGGTTCGCCGCGGCGGCCGGGGCGGTCCTCGCTGCCGGCGTCGCCGGTCCGGCGCTCGCCGACCCGCGGGGGTTCGTCGAGAACGCGGTGCGGTTCCCGTTGGGGCTGGCGGAGACGGGCTCGCCCGCCGGGAGCCCGCTGCCCGGACGGCTCCTCGCCGACCTCGGGACGTACGGGCACGCGGCGGCGGTCGCGGCGCTCGTCCTCGCGGCGGCGGCCATGGCGGTGTCGCTGGCGGTGCGGCCCCCGGCGGACGTGCGGGCGGCGGCGCTGCGGGCGGCGGCCGGGCTCGCGCTGGCGGCGGCGCTGATGCCCGCGTCCCGGTGGGGCTACCTCGTGTACCCGGTGGTGCTCGTGCTGTGGGCGCGGATCGCCGCGCGGCCCCGCGTGCGGAAGGAGGACGAGCTGTGGCTCGCCGCCTGATCATCACCAACGACTTCCCGCCCCGGCGCGGCGGCATCGAGACGTTCGTGTTCGAGGTGGCGCGCCGGTTCCCGCCGGACGAGGTCGTCGTGTACACGTCGGCCGAGCCGGGCGCCGCGGAGTTCGACCGCCGGCTCCCGTTCCCGGTGGTGCGGGACCGGGCGCGGACGCTGCTGCCCACGGCCCGCACGGCCCGGACGGCCCGCCGGCTGATCGGCGTCCACGGGTGCGACCGGGTGTGGTTCGGGGCGGCGGCGCCGCTCGGGCTGCTCGCCGGACGGCTGGGCGTGCCGTCCGTCGCGACGACGCACGGGCACGAGGTGTGGTGGGCCGCGGTGCCGGGCGCGCGCGGCGCCCTGCGCGGGATCGGCGAGCGCGCCGACGTCGTCACCTACCTCACCGAGTACACGCGCCGCCGGATCGCCCCCGCGCTCGGCCCGGACGCGCGGCTCGAACGGCTCGCGCCCGGCGTCGACGCCGACGTGTTCCGCCCGGACGCGGACGGGGCGGCCGTGCGCCGCCGGTTCGGGCTCGGCGGCCGCCCGGTCGTGCTCAGCGTGTCCCGGCTCGTCGCCCGCAAGGGGCAGGACCGGCTGATCCGGGCGATGCCGCGGGTGCGGCGGGCGGTGCCGGGCGCGACGCTGCTGGTCGTCGGGGGCGGGCCCCGCGAGGCCCGGCTGCGGCGCGCGGCGGGGGACGGCGTGGTGTTCGCCGGGCCGGTCCCGCACGCGGAGCTGCCGCCGTTCTACGCCGCGGCCGACGCGTTCGCGATGCCGTGCCGGTCGCGGCGGCTCGGGCTGGAGACCGAGGGCCTCGGCATCGTGTTCCTGGAGGCGGCCGCGGCCGGCCTGCCGGTGCTCGCGGGCGACTCGGGCGGCGCGCCGGAGACCGTCCGGCACGGCGAGACGGGCTACGTGGTGGATCCCGCGTCGGTCGACGAGATCGCCGAGCGGCTCGTCGACCTGCTCGTCCGTCCGGGGGCGATGGGGGAGAAGGGGCGGGCGCGGGTGCGGGACGAGTGGAGCTGGGACCGTGCGTACCAGGCGCTCCGACGGCTTACGGTCTGAGCATGCGAAGTCCGTGGCGGGCCATGGCGGGGAACCCGCTGCGCTTCCTGCTGTCGTCGTGGCCGTGGCGGTCGCTCGCCTACCTGCTGAGCGGCCTGGTGACCGGGATCCTGTGGATGCTGCTGGCGAACGTGCTGGTGGTGGTCGGGGTGCTCCTGGCCCCCGTCGGGATCGGGATCGTCCTGCTGCTGTGCGTGCCGCTGTCGGCGATCGGGCTCGGCGCGGTGGACCGGCGGCGGCTGCGGCTGCTGGACGCGCGCCCGGCGCCGTCCCCGCACCGCGACCCGGGCGAGGCGGGGCTCGGCCCCTGGGCGCGGTTCCGGCTGCGGGAGGCGGCGACGTGGCGGGAGCTGGGGCACGCGGTGCTGGCCGGCCTGCTGTCGGTCGCGGCCGTGACGGGGCCCGTCGTGCTGTTCGTGGGCGGCGTCGTGCAGGCGGGCGCGCCGATGCTCGTCGGGCACGGCGACCACCTCATGTACGGCCCGGCCGGGACGGTCGACACCCGCGCCGAGGCGTGGCCGGTGGCCGTGTTCGGGGGCCTGATGGTCCTCCTCGGCTTCTACGCGATGACGGTCGCGGCGGCCGCGCGGGCCGCGCTCGACCGGGCGCTGCTCGTCCGCCCGGTCGAGGAGGAGCTCGTGGCCGTCCGGGCGTCCCGGGCCCGGATGGCGGACGCGTTCGAGGCCGAGCGGCGGCGCATCGAGCGGGACCTGCACGACGGCGCCCAGCAGCGCCTCACCGGCCTGATCATGACGCTGGGCCTGGCGAAGCTCGACGGCGGCGGGGAGTGGGCGGCGAAGGCGCAGGACGAGGCGCGGGCGGCGCTCGCGGAGCTGCGCGACCTCGTGCGCGGCATCCACCCGTCCGTGCTGACCGACCGGGGCCTGCGGGCCGCGGTGGAGTCGCTCGCCGAACGGTCGGCCGTCCCGGTCGAGGTGGACGTCGAGCTGCCCGGACGGCCGCCGGAGGCGATCGAGTCGTCCGCGTACTTCGTCGTCGCCGAGGCGCTCGCGAACGTCGCCAAGCACAGCGGGGCGAGCCGCGCCCGGGTGACCGTGCGGCGGACCGGGAAGGCGCTGCGCGTCGAGGTGCGCGACGACGGGACGGGCGGCGCGGCGGCCCGCGCGGACGGCGGGGGCAGCGGCCTGCAGGGGCTCGCCGACCGCGTCGCCGTGTACGACGGGACGGTGCGGCTGTCGAGCCCGCCGGGCGGGCCTACGATCCTTCGGGTGGAGTTCCCATGCGAGTCGTGATCGCCGAGGACTCGGTGCTGCTGCGCGAGGGCCTCGGCCAGATCCTCGGCCGGTTCGGGCACGAGGTCGCCGCCGCCGTCGGCGACGCGCCCGCGCTGGCCGCCGCGGTCGCCGAGCACGCCCCGGACGTCGTGGTGACGGACGTCCGGATGCCGCCCGGCTTCCGCGACGAGGGGCTGCGCGCGGCGCTGGCGCTGCGCGCCGCGACCCCCGACCTGCCGGTCCTGGTCCTGTCGCAGTACGTCGAGCAGTCCTACGCCGCCGACCTCCTGCAGACGGGCGGGGCGGTCGGCTACCTGCTGAAGGACCGGGTCGGGGAGGTCGCCGAGTTCGTCGGCGCCCTCGACCGGGTCGCCGCGGGCGGCACCGTGATCGACCCGGAGGTGGTGCGGCGGCTGCTCGCGCGGCGGCGGGACCGCTCGCCGCTGGAGCGCCTCACCGCGCGCGAGCGGGAGGTGCTGGCGCTGATGGCGGAGGGGCGCTCCAACGGCGCGATCGCCCGCGCCCTGGTGGTCGGCGAGGCGGCGGTGGTCAAGCACGTCGGGTCGATCTTCGGGAAGCTCGACCTGCACCAGACGTCCGACGACCACCGCCGCGTCCGCGCCGTCCTCGCGTACCTGCGCGACGGCGGCTGACCCGGGCGGCCGGGGCTACCAGGGCTACCGGCCCTCGAACGTCGGCTGCTCCTTCCTCAGGAACGCCTCGGTGGCGTTGCGGTGGTCGGACGTCCGGACGGCCTCGTCCTGCAGGTCGGCCTCCTTCGCGAGGGCGGACGCCAGGTCGTGCGTCGCCGCGTGGTCGAGCGCCGCCTTGACCGCGGCGTACGCGGCGGTCGGGCCGGCGGCGAGGCGGCGGGCCAGCTCGACGGCCGCGGGTGCGAGCCCGTCCGCCGGGACCACCCGGTTGACCAGGCCCAGTTCGAGGGCCTCGGGGGCCTTCAGGGGCTCGCCGAGCAGCAGCAGCTCGGCGGCCTTGGCGCGGCCGACGAGCCGCGGCAGCGTCCACGACATGCCGCTGTCGGGGCCGAGGCCGATCCCGGTGAACGCGGTCGCGAACCGGGCCTTGTCGGACGCGACGACCAGGTCGCACGCCAGCGCCAGGGAGGCGCCCGCGCCCGCCGCGACGCCGTTCACCGCCGCCACGACCGGCTTGCCCATGGTCGCGATGCCGAGCACGATCGGGTTGTACTGCTTGCGGACCGTGTCGTTCAGGTCCCGCCCGGCGGCGAGGTTGTCGGCGTGCTCGCGCAGGTCCTGCCCCGCGCAGAACGCCCGCCCGGCGCCGGTCAGGATCACCGCGCGGGCCGTGCCGTCGGACGCCGCGCGCTCGACGGCCCCGCGCAGGGCGTCCTTCATCTCCGACGTCAGCGAGTTCATCCCGTCGGGGCGGTTCAGCGTGATCGTCGCGACGGCATCGGTCACGTCGTACAGCACGGTGTCGGACATTCGGCGCCCTCCAGCTCTTTCGTAGATCTTCTCCGGCAACCATCGACGAACCGGACGTCGCGGGCAAGGGCCGATCCCGCCCGCGAGGCCGTCCCGGCGGCGTTCCCGCAACCTTCGGGTCCTTCCCCGAAAAAGGCCCCGGACCTGCGGCGGGCGCGATCCGCTGGCTGATCGTTACCACTTCGCGCCCAGAAGACGAGATAATGGACCACTACTGATGACGCTTGTTGCGACTGGCGGCCGTGCGGCCACCGCTGAGCCCGGGCTGAGCGAGGTCGCGGCCCTACGCAGGAAGGGGATACACGCATGGCGGCTATGAAGCCGCGGACGGGTGACGGTCCGCTCGAAGTGACCAAGGAGGGGCGCGGAATCGTCATGCGGGTCCCGCTCGAAGGCGGCGGCCGCCTTGTTGTCGAGCTCTCCGCTGACGAGGCCAAGGACCTCGGCGAGGCCCTGAAAGACGTCGTGGGCTGACGCCCCCGCCGCACCCGGCTCGCCGGCGACGGTCCCGGCGACGCCGCCGGGGCCTTCGCCGTTTCCGCGCAGCGGCAGCCCGCCGTCTCGCACGTCGCACCGCACAGATCCGCGCCACCGCAGGGTCGCGTCACCACAGGGGGGAACCGCCGTCATGCCCATCGAAACCCGTGTCCGCGGAGCGGGCGGCACCGTCTCCGGGACGGCCGCCGAACTCGGGGCGGAGGCCGCGGCGGTCCCCGTCCGCTCCGGCCCGGACGGCCCGGTCGCGCCCGCCGCGGAGATCGCCGGGCTCCTCCCGTTCGGCCTCGACGAGCTGCTGGCCCTGCACCGCGCCAAGGGCGAGCCGGGCGAGATCGTGACCGCCCACGTGCCCCTGGACGGCCGCGTGTGCGAGCTGCTGCTGTACGGGGTGGGCGAGGCGCGCCCGGCCGACCTGCGCCGCGCCGGCGCCGCGCTGGCCCGCCGCGGCCGGGGACGGTCCGCGCTGGTCGCGGGCGTCCCGGACGGCGACCTCGCGGCGTTCGCGGAGGGCGCGCTGCTCGCCGCCTACCGGTTCGCGGCCGGCGCCCCGTCCGGCCCCGCGCCCCTCGGGGAGCTGGTGGTGCTGACCGAGGCCGGTCCCGAGGCCGGGGCGGCCGCCCTGGAGCGCGGCACCGCGCGGGCCCGCGCCACCGCGCTCGCCCGCGACCTCGCCAACACCCCGTCCGCCGAGAAGGACCCCTCCTGGCTCGCCGCGCGGGCCGAGCGCGTCGCGGCGGACGCCGGGCTCGGCGTCCGGGTCCGGGACGAGAAGGAGCTGGCCGACGGCGGGTTCGGCGGCCTCCTCGCGGTCGGCGCCGGGTCGGTCCGGCCGCCCCGGCTGATCGAGCTGACCTACGTCCCGGACGGGACGCCCGAGCGGCACGTCGTCCTCGTCGGCAAGGGCATCACGTTCGACACCGGCGGCCTGCAGCTCAAGCCCAACGAGGGCATGAAGACGATGAAGACCGACATGGCGGGCGGCGGCACCGTCATCGCCGCCATGAGCGCGCTGCGCGCCCTCGGCGTCCGCGCCCGCGTCACCGGCCTCGTCGCCGCCGCCGAGAACATGCCGTCGGGGTCGGCCATGCGCCCCGGCGACGTGATCACCCACTTCGGCGGCCGGACGTCCGAGGTCCTCAACACCGACGCCGAGGGCCGGCTCGTCCTCGCCGACGCGCTCGCCTACGCCGCCGCCGAACTGGACGCCGACGCCGTCGTCGACGTCGCGACCCTCACCGGCGCCGCGAAGGTCGCGCTCGGGCTCCGGCACGGGGCCCTGTTCGCGTCGGACGACGCGCTCGCCGCGGCCCTCACCGCCGCCGGGGACGCCGCCGGCGAACCGCTGTGGCGGCTCCCGCTCGTCGACGAGTACCGCGCCGCGATCGACTCCGACGTCGCCGACGTCGCCAACCTCGGGCGCGGCGGCTACGGCGGCGGCGCGATCACCGCGGCGCTGTTCCTGCGGGAGTTCGCGGGCGACCGCCCGTGGGCCCACCTCGACATCGCGGGCCCCGGCCGCGCGGCGTCCGACGACGCCGAGATCACCCGCGGCGCCACCGGGTACGGCACCCGGCTGCTGCTGGAGTGGCTGTCCTGACGCCCTCCGGGCCGGTCGGCCGCCGCGTCACTTCGCGCGGCGGTCGATCACCGGGACCTTCCGGCGGCGCCGCGCCTGCTTGACGACCTCGGGCAGGGACGCGTCCCAGCCCGGCTCCACCGGGAACGCCCACGGTTCCGCGGCGGCCGTCTCCGGGACGTCCCGCAGCGTCAGCGCCACGAGCGCCGGGCGCTCGGCCGTCCGCGCGAGCTCCGCCAGCTCCGGCGTCGGCAGGAACACCAGGTGGTCGCGGACGCCGCCGCGCGCCCCCGTCACCCCGCGCCGGATCGCCGCCATCGCCGCGACGTCGTCCCACGGCAGGGTCCGCGCGGCCCGCTTCGGCAGCGGCCAGCGCGCCGGGCGCCGCACGCCCTCCGCGTCGAACTCCAGGACGGGGCGCCGCGCGGCCAGCTCCCCGACCGCCACCAGCAGCCCCCACCCGAACAGGACGACCCCGGCGGCGCCGAGCACGACGAACACCGCGCTCCCGAGGCCGAGGCCGCGCACCACCCCGCCGGAGGCGAAGCCCACCGACGCGAGGAACAGGATCAGCAGCGCCAGCGCCCGCCACACGCCCCGCCACCCGATCCGGTCGCGGACGGCGAACACGTCCGCGGCGGTCTCGGCGGGGGGTGCGGTCTCGCTCCGGGGGCCGGGCCCGGCGTCCGTGCCGTCCACGGCGGTCAGCCGCGCTTGACGGCGCAGAGCAGGCCGTCGCCCACCGGCAGCAGCAGCGGCACGAGCCGCTCGTCGTCGGCGATCGACCGGTGCACGTCCCGGATCGCCTCCGTGACGGGGTCGCGGACCTGCGCGTCGGCCACCCGGTGGTGCCACAGCGCGTTGTCGAACGCGACGACGCCGCCCGGCCGCAGCAGCCGCAGCGCCGCCGTCAGGTAGTCGGGGTACTCCTGCTTCACCGCGTCGCAGAACACCATGTCGTAGCCGCCGTCGGTGAGCCGCGGCAGCACCTCCAGCGCCGGGCCGCTGATCATGCGGGTGCGGAACGCGCCGAGCCCCGCCTCCCGGTACGCCTGCTTCGCCAGCCGCTGGTTCTCGGGCTCGATGTCCACGCTCGTCAGCACCGCGTCCGGCGGCATCCCGCGCATCAGGTAGACGCCGGACACGCCGCAGCCGGAACCGACCTCGACGACGTTCCGGGCGCCGATCAGGGTCGCCAGGAAGCGCAGCGCCGCACCGCCGGCGGCACCGATCGGCTGCGCGCCGACCTCCTCCCCGCGCCGCCGGGCGTCCCGGAGCGGCTCGTCCTCGGGGTGGAAATCCTCCACGTAGGCCAGGGTGGCCTGAATGGCGTCGATGGCTGCCTCCTCGCGGGACCCCCGCCTGGCTCATGCTGGAAAGACCATATCGCTGACAGGGAACCAACTGGCGTTTCAGCGCGTTGTAACCAGCGAAAGCGTCCACCCTGATGGACGGGAGATCAGCCGTCGAACCGGCGCACAGCCGCCCCAGCCCCGGCGAGAGCGTGCCGTTCCAAGACGACGTCTTGGGTGACATCAGAGAGGAACAGCCCGGCACCATGGGAGTCGCAGCACTCAGTTTCCGAAGCGCTGTGGGCGTCGGCGCCAGGCAGGGGCTCAACAGCGCCGCCCGCACCCGAGAGAACGCCCCCGAGGCCGAGTGGGCGCCGCCGTCCTGGGACGAGGTCGTCCGCGAGCACTCCGGCCGCGTGTACCGGCTCGCCTACCGGCTGACCGGCAACCAGCACGACGCCGAAGACCTCACGCAGGAGGTCTTCGTCCGCGTGTTCCGGTCCCTGGCGAACTACACGCCCGGCACGTTCGAGGGCTGGCTGCACCGCATCACCACGAACCTGTTCCTCGACCAGGCGCGGCGCAAGCAGCGGATCCGGTTCGAGGGCCTCGCCGACGACGCCGCCGAGCGCATCCAGGGCCGCGAGCCGACCCCGGCGCAGGTGTACGACGACACCAACTTCGACGCCGACGTCCAGGCCGCCCTCGACGCCCTCGCGCCCGAGTACCGCGCCGCCGTCGTGCTCTGCGACATCGAGGGCCTGTCCTACGAGGAGATCTCCGCCACCCTCGGGGTGAAGCTCGGCACCGTCCGCAGCCGGATCCACCGGGGCCGCGCGCAGCTCCGCGAGGCGCTCGACCACCGGGCGCCGACCCGCCGCAGGCCCGGCACCAGGAACGAGCGGTTCCCGGTCGCCGCCGCGGTCGACATCGGGGCCGGCGCCGGGACGGGCGTCGGGACGGGCGCCGAGGCGTCCGCCCCGGCGGGCGACGCCGCCGCGCACGCGGGGGCGTCCGCGGCGGGCGCCGCCGCGGCCGCGCCGGACACGGGGGCGCACGGGGGCGCCACCGCGGCGGAGTACCGGCCGGAGGACGCGTAAACGAACCGGCGCGCGGAGGCGCGCCGCGCACGACCTGAAAGAACGACGAGGGAGCCGCGTGAGTTGTCTGGGGGAACGTCTGACCGCCCTGGTCGACGGTGAGCTGGGCCACGACGAGCGCGAGCGGGCCCACGCCCATCTCGCGGTGTGCGGCCGCTGCCGGGCGGAGGCCGCCACCCTGCGCAGCCTCAAGGGGCGCCTGCGCGGGCTCGGGGGAGCCCCCGAGCCCGGCGCCGACGACCTCCCGAGCGACGACTTCCTCACCCGGCTCCGCGCCCTGGGCGCGCCCGCGCCCGGCGAGCCGGACGACCCTTCCGTGACCTCGCCCCGCCCGCTCGATCCGCACGATCCGTCCCGTCCGTCCGGGGCTCCGGACCGGTTCGCGTTCCCCGGACGGCCCGGCGAGCCCGGCCCGCACGGCGAGCCCGCCGCGGCGCGGGGACGCTCCGCGCGTCCGCGCCGATCATCCGGCCGCCCGTCCCGTCCGTCCCGTCCGGTCCGCGCGGCGGCGTTCGCGGCCCCGCGCGACACGCGTCCCGCCGGGCACGGCGCCGCCCTCGCCCACCCCCGCCGCCGCTTGCTGGCGATGGGCGCGGCGACCCTCGTCCTCGGCCTCGGCACCGCCTCGTACGCGGCGGGCGGCGGCCGGTCCGGGCCCGCGGTCACCCCCGAGTTCGACCGGTTCGCGATCGAGCACGCGATGACCTCCGGAGACGCGCCGGTCACCACCGGCACCGACCCGCGGCCGCTCGGCCGGACCGGCCCGACGCCGTCGGCCGGCGCGGCACCGGGCGCGGACGCCTCCGGCGGCCCCGCTCCGGGCGCCGGGCCGATCGCGTCCCCGGTCGCGTCCGTCCCGGTCCCCGCGGGGCCGTGACCGCCGCGTCCAGCGCGGCGCGCCGGCGGCGCCGCGCCGTCGTCACGGGCGGGATCGCGGGGGCGCTCGCGCTGGTCGTCGCCCTCACCGGCGACCCGGTGTCGGCCCGCCGCGTCCGCAGCGACCCGGCCGCCGTCGGCCTGCTGCGCGCCGCCGCCGACGCCGCCCGCCGCGTCCCCTACGAGGGCCTGCGGATCCTGACGACCCGGTCCCGCGACCGCGCGGCGACGTCCCGCGTGACGGTCGTGCACCGGCCCGGCGAGGGCATCCGCTACACGTCGGCGTCCGGCACGTCCGGCTACCGCCCCGAGTCGACCGCGGGCGAGACCACCGGGTTCACCTCCGAGACCCTCGAACTCCTCACCCGCAACTACACGGTCGTGCGGGCCGAGGACGGCGCCCGGTGCGGCCGCACCGCCCGCGTCGTCGAGGCCCGCCGCGCCGACGGCACCGTCGCCGGACGCTTCTGGCTCGACGCCGAGACCGGCCTGATGCTGCACCGCGAACTCGTCGACGCGTCCGGGCGGGCCGTCGTCTCCACCGGCTTCACCGAGATCAGCTTCACCGTCCGCGACCCGTCCGCCGGCACCGCGCCGTCCGGCGACGCCGGCACCGGGACCTCCGGCGGGACGGACACCGCGGCGCGCCCGCTCAGCCGCCGCGGCAGCAGCATCGGCGAGGCCACGCGGGAACCCGCGGCCACCGACGACGACGGCGACGGCGCCGGCGCCGGGGATCCCGTCGCCGACGACGCCCTCGACGACCTGCGCGCCGCGGGCTGGCCGATCCCCGCCCTGCTGCCCGGCGGCCTCACCCTGCACGACGTCCGCCGCAGCGGCGGCGCCCTCCACCTCGGCTACTCCGACGGCCTCGCCGCCGTGTCGGTGTTCGTGCAGCGCGGCGCCCTCGACGAGAGCCGCATGCGCGGCTGGCGGAAGAGCCGCAGCCGCGGCCGCACCGTCTTCCAGCGCGCTCAGCTGCGCCGCTGGGCGGTCTCCGCCGGCGACGGGTTCGTCTACACCGTGCTGACCGACGGCCCGGCCGCCACCGCCGAGACCGTCGCCCGCGAACTCCCCGGCGGGTCCGACTCCGCGTGGGCGCGGGTCGGGCGCGGCGCCCGCCGGCTCGCGAGCGCCGTCAACCCCTTCGACTGACCCCCGCCGGGAGCCCCGGCGCGACCGCCGGTCCGGGGCCGGCGCGATCGATGGATAGCCTTGGGGGCACCGGACGGGCGGCGCCGCTCGGCGCAGCGCGCGGTTTACGCTCGCCACATGCCTCACGGGGCAGCATGAGCACGGATGACGAGGACCATGCTCGGTAGGAGAGATGGGGATGACGGAAGACAACCGCGGGCCGTTCCGGGCTTCCACGGAGGACGATGACGCCGTCCCCGCGGGAGACCCGGGACGGCAGGAGGCGGCGGCTCCTCCCGAGACGGTGACCGACCAGGAGTTCCCCGCCGGCCCGGGCGACGACGCGTCCGGCGCGGCGGCCGGCGCGGCCGCGGCCGGCCGGCGCGGGGAGGAGCCCGGCGACGACGCCGAGCCGTTCGCCGCCGACCCGGCGGAACGGCCGGATCCGGCCGGGGCCTCCGACGGCGACCGCCTGGTCGCGGGCGGCGCGCAGAGCGGCTTCGCGCCGCCGGACGGCCCGTTCGGCGAGACCGCCGAGGACATCCCGGCGCAGGACGCCGGGGTGCCCGGCCCGCAGGAGGTCCCGCTCCAGGAGGGCTCCGCCCGGAACGTGCCCCCGCCGCCGTCGCTCGAGAAGCACGCGCCGCCCGACCAGCCGCCGCCGGCGCCGCTCGACCCGCCGCCCGCACCGGACGGCCCCGACGGGCGCCCCCGCCCCGGGTTCGTCCCCTACGACCAGGCGCCGCCCGCGCCGGGCGGCATGTACGGGCCCGGCGGCTGGGCGTCGCAGCAGCACGGGCAGCCCGGCCCGCCCCCCGGCGGACCGGTCGGCGGCCCGCCGCCCGCGCCGATGGGCCCGCCGCCCGGCGGCCCGCAGGCCGCCGGGTTCGGCGGCCCGCCGAACTGGGCGCCGGTGCCCGCACCGCCGCCCTCGTCCCGCACCGGCCCCGGCCTCGGGCTGCTCGCCGTCATCGCGCTGATCGTGGCGCTGGTGGCGGGCGCGGTCGGCGCCGGCGTCGGCGTCATCGCGACCGACGGGGACGACGGCGCGGTCAGCCTCGGCGGCGGCAGCGGCTCCTCCTCCGGCGGCGCCGCGCCGAACCGGCCGCCGGACTCGGTGGCGGGCGTCGCGAGCCGGGTCCTGCCCAGCGTCGTGATGATCCGCGTGCAGTCCGCGCAGGGCGAGGTCGGCGGCACCGGCTTCATCGTCGAGGGCGGCTACATCATCACCAACAACCACGTCGTGTCGGGCGGCGGCTCCGGCGGGCGCATCGAGGTCGTGTTCAACGACAAGAAGACGCTGCCCGCCACGATCAAGGGCACCGACCCCGGCACCGACATCGCGGTGATCAAGCCGGAGGGCGACCACGAGCTCAAGGCGCTCCAGCTCGGCGACTCCGCGGCCCTCGCCGTCGGCGACCCGGTGATCGCGATCGGCTCGCCGCTCGGCCTGCAGGGCTCGGTCACCACCGGCATCGTCTCGTCCCTCAACCGCGCGGTGCCGATCGGCGACGAGGGCGGCGGCGAGTCGTCCTACCTCAACGCCATCCAGACCGACGCGGCCATCAACCCCGGCAACTCGGGCGGCCCGCTGGTCGACATGAAGGGCCGCGTGATCGGCATCAACACCGCGATCGCGACCGTCGGCGGCCAGACGATGGGCGGCGAGCAGCAGGGCGGCAACATCGGCCTCGGCTTCGCGATCCCGATCAACCAGGGCAAGCGGATCGCCGAGGAGATCATCGCGAACGGCCGGGTCCGCCAGGCGCTGCTCGGCGTCCTGCCCGACCCGCGCTACCAGCAGGGCGGCGCGCGGATCCTGCCCGAGCCGGTCCAGGGCCAGCAGCCGGTCACCCCGAACGGCCCGGCCGACAAGGCGGGCATCAAGCCCGGCGACGTCATCACCAAGGTCGACGGGCGGCCGATCCAGGACGCCACCGACCTGATCGCGCAGATCCGCAGCCGCGCCCCCGGCGACCAGGTCAAGGTGACGTACGAGCGGGACGGCCGCGAGAGCACCGTCACGGTGACGCTGGCCGCCTCGTCGTAGCGTCCGGGGGGATGTTCAGGTCCGGTTCATCCGGGCTGGGGATACGCTGGGGGGACCGTCCCGCGCGGGGCGGTCCCCCTGGGCATGGCGTGTGGAGGACGGTTTGTTCGACGTCGGACTCGGTGAGATGGCGGTGCTCGTCGTCCTCGCTTTGGTCATCTTCGGAGACAGGCTGCCCCAGGTCGCCGGGCAGGCGGGGCGGATGCTGCGGCAGGTGCGCCAGATGGCGAACTCGGCGCGCAACGACCTGCAGGAAGGGCTCGGCCCGGAGTTCAAGGACTTCGACATCGCCGACCTGAACCCCAAGACGTTCGTCCGCAAGCACCTGCTCGAGGACGACGACGACTACCGGCCCGCCGCCAACGGCAAGATCTTCGACGACGAGCCGTCCTTCGCGACGGCCGCGGGCGAACTCGACCGGGACGAGCGCCCCCCGTTCGACAACGAGGCCACCTGACGCCGCCCCCGCGGCCGCACCGACGCGCGAAGGCCCCGTCCCGAGGAGGGACGGGGCCTTCGCGCGTCGTGCGTCAGCGGCGCTTGGGGGAGATGCCGAGCGACATCCCCGCGAGGCCGCGGCTGCGGCCGCCCAGCGTGTCGGCGATCGTCCGCAGCTCCTTCGCGGCGCCGGCGTCCGGGTCGGACAGCACCAGCGGGACGCCCTCGTCGCCGCCCTCGCGCAGCCGCGGGTCGATCTGCACCTGGCCGAGCAGCGGCACCCGGGTGCCGAGCGTCTGCGTCAGCGCGTCCGCGACCGTCTGGCCGCCGCCGGACCCGAAGATGTCCTGCCGCTCGCCGCAGTGCGCGCACGCCAGGTACGACATGTTCTCGATCACGCCGACGACCTGCTGGTGCGTCTGCGCGGCGATCGCGCCCGCCCGCTCGGCGACCTCGGCGGCCGCCTGCTGCGGCGTCGTCACCACGAGGATCTCCGCGGACGGCAGCAGCTGCGCCACCGAGATCGCGATGTCGCCGGTGCCCGGGGGCAGGTCCATCAGCAGGACGTCGAGGTCGCCCCAGTAGACGTCCGCGAGGAACTGCTGCAGCGCCCGGTGCAGCATCGGCCCGCGCCACACGACCGGCTGGTTCCCGGCGGTGAACATCCCCACCGAGATCACCTTCACGTCGTGCGACGACGGCGGCATGATCATGTCCTCGACCTTGGTGGGCGGGTTCTGCACGCCCAGCATCCGCGGGATCGAGTGGCCGTAGATGTCGGCGTCGACGACGCCGACCTTGCGGCCCTGCGCCGCGAGGGCCGCCGCCAGGTTCACCGTCACCGACGACTTGCCGACGCCGCCCTTGCCGCTCGCGACCGCGTACACCTTGGTCAGCGAGTTCGGCTTGGCGAACGGGATCTCCTTGGCGGGCTCCCCGCCGCGCAGCTTCGTCTGGAGCGCCTTGCGCTGCTCCTCGCTCATGACGTCCAGTTCGACCTGGACGGACGTGACGCCGTCGAGCCGGGACACGGCCTCGGTGACGCTGTTGGTCAGGGTGTCCTTCATCGGGCACCCGGCCACGGTCAGGTACACGCCGACCTTCACCGCGCCGTCCGGCGCGATGTCGACGCCCTTGACCATGTCGAGCTCGGTGATGGGCTTACGGATCTCAGGATCGTTCACCGTGGCGAGCGCCGCGGTCACCTGCTCGGTCGTCAACTCGGAGGCCATGCGTCCATGGTATGGACTGTGGCGCCTTACTGAACACTCGGGTGTCGGACGTCATAGCCGCCCGGCCTCCGGCGCCGGGGCGCCTGCGGCCGGGGGCCCGCCCCCTCCCCGGGGCGGGGTTAGCGGGCGGGGTCTTTGGATTCGAGTTCTCTGAGGATCTGCTGGAGCTCCGAGCGCAGGAAGTCGCGGGTGACGACCTCGTTCAGCGCCACCCGCAGGCCCGCGATCTCCCGGGTCAGGTACTCGGTGTCGGCGGTCGTCCGCTCGGTGCGGGCGCGGTCCTGCTCGTACTGGACGCGGTCGCGGTCGTCCTGCCGGTTCTGCGCGAGCAGGATCAGCGGCGCCGCGTAGGACGCCTGGAGCGACAGCATCAGCGTCAGGAAGATGAACGGGTACGGGTCCCAGCGCAGTTCGGGCGGCCCGAACCAGTTCCAGGCGATCCACACGATGATGAACACCGTCATGTAGACGAGGAACCGGGCGGTGCCGAGGAAACGCGCGATGCGCTCCGACAGCCGTCCGAACGACTCGGGGTCGTAGTGCGGGCGCGGGACGAGGCTGCGGCGGTAGCGCCGCGGCTGGTCCAGGCGGGTCGTCTCCAGGCGCGTGGTCATGTCCTCCCCCGGAGGGCCTCTTCCTCGGGATCCGAGGCCGGCTCCTGCGCGCCCGCGTCCATCACGGCCTCCCGCCAGTCCGCGGGCAGCAGATGGTCGAGCACGTCGTCGATGGTCACCGAGCCGAGCAGGTGGCCGTTCTCGTCCACCACGGCGCCGGCGACCAGGTTGTAGGCGGCCAGCAGCATCGCGACCTCCTCCAGCGTCATCCCCGGCCGCAGCGGGTCGAGTTCCGCGTCGACGACCGCGCTGACCAGCGTGCGGGGCGGTTCGCGCAGGAGCCGCTGGAAGTGGACGGTGCCGAGGTACCGGCCGGTCGGGGTGGCGGTGGGCGGCCGGCACACGTACACCTGCGCGGCGAGCGCCGGGTTCAGCTCGGGCGCGCGGATCAGCGCGAGGGCCTCGGCGACCGTCGCGTCCGGCGCGACGATCACCGGGTCGGTCGTCATCAGGCCGCCGGCGGTGTAGTCCTCGTAGGACAGCAGTCGGCGGACGGGCGCCGCCTCGTGCGGCTCCATCAGCGCGAGCAGCCGCTCCCGCTGCTCGTCCGGCAGCTCGCCGAGCAGGTCGGCGGCGTCGTCGGGGTCCATCGCCTCCAGGACGTCGGCGGCCCGTTCGGCCTGCAGCGTCCCGAGGATCTCGATCTGGTCGTCCTGCGGCAGTTCCTCGAGGATGTCGGCGAGCCGCTCGTCGCCGAGCGCGTCGGCGACCTCCGCGCGGCGCTTCTCCGGCATGTCGTGGATGACGCCGGCGAGGTCGGCGGGCTTCATCCGCTCGAACGCCGCGATCAGCCCGGCCGCGCCCTGCCCGTGCTCGACGGCCGAGAAGCCCTCGACCGCGTCCCAGTCGACGACGAGGCTCTCGCCGCGGCGCCGCAGCCCCCGCTTCGTGTGCCGCCGCACCGCCACCTTCGACAGCAGCCAGTCGCGCGTGCGGGTCGGCTCCATCGCCACGTCCACGACCGAGACCGGTTCCGCGGTGTCGCAGAACCGCACCGTCCGGTCGAGCATCTCGGCGATGACGAGCGTCTCCGACTCCCGCTGCCGGAACCGGCGGATGTTCAACCGGCCGTCGAAGATGATCGCGTCCGACTCGATCACCGTGACGCGGGTGATCGGCAGGAACACCGGCCGCCGCGGCTGCACCTCCACGACGAGCCCGAGCACCCGCGGCGGCCGCGGCGCGAGCCGCAGCGCGACGACGACGTCGCGGACCCGGCCGACCTGATCGCCCACCGGATCGAACACCGCGATTCCGGCGAGCCGGGCGATGAACACCCGTGTCGGAGATGCGCTCATGGCCAGGACACTACCCATGATCGAACGGACGATCCGGCCGCGCCCGTCATCTCCGTCACATAGCGGACGCCACGCCTGGAGCCGCCCGCGGGCCGGTGGGCATCATGGGGGCGGACGAAGGGAGATCGCGATGGTCGGAACGGTCCAGGCCGCGGACGAGACGTTCGAGGAGCACCGGAGTCTGCTGTTCGCGGTCGCCTACCGGATGCTGGGCACGGCCGCCGACTCCGAGGACGCCGTGCAGGACGCCTGGCTGCGCTGGTCGTCCGCCGACCGGTCGGACGTCCGCGATCCGCGCGGCTACCTCGTCCGGATCACCACCAACATCGCGCTCGACCGGCTGCGGAGCGCGCGGGCGCAGCGCGAGACGTACGTGGGGCCGTGGCTGCCCGAGCCGATGCTGACCGCCCCGGACGTCGCGGACGACGCCGAGCTCGCGGAGTCGGTGTCGCTGGCGCTGCTGGTCGTCCTGGAGACGCTCAGCCCGCTGGAGCGGGCGGTGTTCGTCCTCAAGGAGGCGTTCGGCTACCCGTACGCGGAGATCGCCGCGGCGCTCGACCGGTCGGAGGCGTCGGTGCGGCAGCTGGGGGCCCGCGCCCGCAAGCACGTGGAGGCGCGGCGGCCCCGGTTCGCGGCCGCCGGCGCGGAGCGCCGCGCCGCCACCGACCGGTTCCTCGACGCGGTCATGGGCGGCGACGTGAACCGGCTGATGGAGGTCCTCGCCCCCGACGTCGCCATGTGGACGGACGGCGGCGGCAAGGTGCGCGCGGCGATGCGGCCGATCGTCGGGGCGGCGAAGGTCGCGCGGTTCATCGGCGCGATCGCCCAGGTGCCCTACGCGGGCGTCGAGCCCGCCGACATGCGGCTGCGGCGGGCGGACGTCAACGGCCGTCCGGGGCTCGTCATCGACGCGCCGGACCGGACGCTCTGCACGCTGACCGTGGAGTTCGACGAGGACGGCCGGGTGGAGGCCATCCACATGGTGTCGAACCCGGACAAGCTCGGCGCCGTGGCGGAGGGGCGGGAGCTGGTGCTCTAGCGGTCGGCGGCGCGGCGGCGGGCGCCGGCCAGCCGGGGCGGCGGCCCCGCGGTCGTCGCCGGGGACGGCACCGGGCGGACGTGCGCGTAGTCGCCGGACGGCTCGATCTCCTCGCCCGTCGGCGTCAGCCGGATGACCCACGACCCGGTGGCCCAGCGCTCGATCTGCTCCGCGTGCGCCGCGGCGTTCAGCCGGTCCTTCGCGAGCTTGGGCGCGACGTCGTCCCACAGCTCGGTGCCGGGGCGGACGTGCTCGCACGCGGCGACGAACGCGACGAGCCGTCCGCCCTTGTCCTTGCTGCGCAGGATCACGGTCACCCGGTCGGCCTCGGGCAGGCCGGGGAGCGGCTGCTCGCCCTCGCCGCCCGTCAGCACGTACGCCGACCCCTCGTGCCAGACGTGCCACGCCGCCCGCGGTTGCGGCAGTCCCGGGAGGTCGAGCCACAGCAGTCCCGACTTCCTGGCCGCCTCCTCCACCAGCGCCGCGCTCAGCGCGTGCGCCGAAGGCGCGTTCGGGTCACCCATGCTCCGCAGCGTCTCACACCCGGTGGATACGATCCGCCCCATGCGCTCACGACGTACCACGCTCGCGGTCCCCGGCAGCAACCCCCGGTTCATCGAGAAGGCGCAGGGACTGCCCGCCGACGAGATCTTCCTCGATCTGGAGGACGCCGTCGCGCCGTCCGCGAAGGAGGCGGCGCGCGCGTCGGTCGTGGCGGCGCTCAACGAGGGGGACTGGACGGGCAAGATCCGCGTCGTGCGGGTCAACGACCTCGACACCCCGTTCGCGTACCGGGACGTCATCGAGGTCGTCGAGGGCGCGGGCGCGAACCTCGACGCGATCATGCTGCCGAAGGTGCGGGAGCCCTCGCACGTCCAGTGGCTCGACCGGCTCCTCACCCAGATCGAGGGCGCGATGGGGTACGAGCCCGGACGCATCGGTATCGAAGCCCAAATCGAGGACGCACGGGGCATGACGCGCATCGACGACATCGCGGCGTCGTCGCCCCGGCTGGAGACCCTCGTGTTCGGCCCCGGCGACTTCATGGCGTCGATCAACATGAAGACGCTCGTCGTGGGGGAGCAGCCGCCCGGCTACACCGAGGGCGACGCCTACCACTACATCCTGATGCGCATCCTGCTGGCCGCCCGCGCGCACGACCTGCAGGCCGTCGACGGCCCCTACTTCAACGTCCGGGACGCCGTCGGGTTCGAGCGCGCCGCGCGCCGCTCCGCCGCCCTCGGCTTCGACGGCAAGTGGGTGCTGCACCCGTCGCAGATCGACGCCGGGAACGCGATCTTCTCCCCGGCGCAGGACGACTACGACCACGCCGAGCTGATCCTCGACGCCTACGACCACGCGGTCAACGTCGAGGGGCGGGGCGCGGCGATGCTCGGCGACGAGATGATCGACGAGGCGTCCCGGAAGATGGCGCTCGTGATCGCCGCGAAGGGCCGCGCCGCCGGGCTGTCCCGGACGCGTACGTTCGAGCCCGCCGGGAACTGACCGACCGTACGATTCGTCCACGCATACCAAGGCGCGACGCGTCGGTCGATGAGAAGGGGACGCATGTCTGACCAGGAGGACGCGAACGGCTGGGCGCCGCTCGATCCCGACATCGGAGACGGGCGGGCACGTCCTCCTGCACCGGAGCCTCCTGCACCGGAGCCCCCGGCAGCGGACGGGCCGGTCCCGCCGCCCGCGCAGTCGGCGCCGCCGCACGAGGCGGGCGGCCCCCCGGCGTGGGGACGGCCCTACGGCGCGCAGCACCCCCAGCCCGGCCAGCCTTACCCGAGCCAGCCCTACCCCGGGCAGCACACCGGGGCGCATCCGGCTTGGGGGCAGCAGCAGCCCGACCCGTACGGGTACCACTACCCGCAGCAGTACCCGTACGGCCCCGGCCAGGGCGGCTACCCGCAGCCGGTGAAGCGGCCCTGGATCGTCCCCTCGCCGCGCGGGGTGCCGTTCCACCGGATGGCGCGGACGGACGCGCACTCCTGGTGGCGCCCGCTCGTCGGCACCGTGACGATCATCGTGGTCGGGCTCGGCATCGGCGGCGTCCTCGGCGTCATCGGGCTGGTCGTCCAGATGATGGTGTCGGACGACGACCCGGCGCTGCTCGACGACCCGACCGGCACGTCGTTCTTCGGCAACGACACGGCCGACATCGCCTACGCGCTGCTGTCCCTGGCGGTGTTCCTGCCGCTGGTCGCGTTCGTGGCGTGGGGGATCCAGCGGCGGCGCCCCGGGACGCTGTCGTCGGTCGCCGGACGGCTGCGCTGGCGGTGGATGCTCGCGTGCTCGGGCATGGCCGTCGTGTTCTGCGCGGTGTCGTTCGGCCTGTCGATGGCCGCGGGCGCGTCCGTCGAGGACGACCCGGCCGGTTCGGCCGCCGAGGGATCGTGGGTCGGCTGGGGCGACTTCCTCCTGCCGGCGCTCGTGATCGTGGCGCTCGTCCCGTTCCAGTCGGCGGCCGAGGAGTACTTCTTCCGCGGCTGGCTGATGCAGGCGATCGGCGCGTGCACGCTGGAGAAGGCCCGCAACGGGTTCGCGCGGGCGCTGAGCGTCGTGTTCCGCACCCCGTGGCCCGGCATCGTCATCGGCGCGGCGCTGTTCACGTCCGGGCACGGCTACACCGGCTGGGGGATGCTCGACATCTTCCTCTTCGGCGCGCTCGCCGGGTGGCTCACCGTGCGGACCGGCGGCCTGGAGTGCACGATCGCGCTGCACGTGTTCAACAACCTGATGGCGTTCCTGCTCCCGGCGGCGCTCGGCGAGCTGAGCCTGGAGCAGGGCGGGATCCCGTGGCAGTACGTCCTCGCGGACGTCGCCTCGATGGCCGTGTACGCGGTCGGCATCGTGCTGCTCGCGCGCCGGTTCAAGGTCCGGACGGTCACGCCCGGCGAGGGCCCCGCCGACGGCGCGGACCCGGCCGACCCGGGCCCCGACGCGCCGCGGCGTCCCGGGGACGTGCCGGGCGCCCAGCCGGTCGTCTAGGCGGTCGTCCAGGAGCAGGTCCGGCCGGTCGTCCGGCCGCGGCTCACACGACGCCCCACTCCGTGAGGGCGTCGAGCAGGCCGGGCACGAGGGGGAGGTCCCGCAGTTCGGCGGGCGCCGCCCAGCGGACGTCCGCGGCGTCGTCCCCGGCGCGCGGCGTCCCGCCGAGCACGGTGGCGGCGTAGTCGTGGATCTCGTACACGACGCCGCCCGGCCCGTCCCGTTCGACGGTGCCGACGAGCGCGCCGGCGCGCACCCGCAGCCCCGTCTCCTCGAGCAGCTCGCGTACGACGGCCGCGGCGTCGTCCTCGCCCGGCTCCACGCGGCCGCCCGGCACCGACCAGCGTCCCGCGCCGGGCGGCCGGCCGCGCAGCACCAGCAGCAGCCGCCCCTCCCGGTCCCGGACGATCGCGCCCACGCACCGTTCCCGCATGCCTCCATTTTGTCCCGTCTTTCCCGGGCGCGCCTTGACGGGCGGGGGAGCCGCCGCGCATGGTGGGGAATCATGAGGGCGGAGCCCACATGCCCGCGATGCGGGTCCCAGGTGCAGGCGCCGGGCCTCTGGTCGAGCGACTGGAGCTGCGGCGTGCACGGCGCCGTACTTCCGAGGCAGCCGCCGGTCCGGCCGGGGCCGGACGCCCTCGCGGTCGTCCTGCGGGACGTGCGCGTCCCGGTGTGGACGCCGTGGCCGCTGCCGCTCAACTGGCTCGTCACCGGGTTCACCACCGTGGGGGACGAGCGCGACGGCGCGCGCGCGTGCGGTGTCGCGCTGTCGGGGCCGGGACTGCTGGGCGGGCCCGCCGACATGATGCTGATCGCCGAGGAACCGGGCATCGGGCTCGGCGCCCACTACGCGGGGCTGGACGGGGCCGACCCCGGCGAGGAGTTCGACGGCAGCCCCCCGCACGCCAAGATCGGCGTCAGCGGCCCGGCGGCGACCCCCGGGCACACCGTCCCGCTGTGGTCGGTCGGCCGCGAACCGGACCGGGCCGTCTTCGTCGGCGAGGCCCTCGGCAACTGGCTGTGGGCCGTCCTGTGGCCCGCGGACGCGGGCGTGCTCATGCTCGAGGAGCTGAACCTCCTCGACCTCCGCGAACCCGGAATGGAAATGGACCTCCCCTACGGCGCCTACAGCTGCAAGCTCGACCTCTGACACACACGCGCGCCTAGGCTGTGGGAATGGTGATCGACCTCCATGTCCACAGCGACGTGTCCGACGGCACGCGCCCGCCCGCCGAGGTGATGCGGCGCGCGCGCGGCAACGGCGTGGACGTCGTCGCCCTGACCGACCACGACACCACCGCCGGATGGGACGCCGCCGCGGCGGCCCTCCCGGACGGCCTGACGCTCGTCCCCGGGATCGAGCTGTCGTGCGTCCACGAGGGCAGGAGCCTGCACATGCTCGGCTACCTGTTCGACCCCGCCGAGCCCGTTCTGGCGGCCGAACTCGCCCGCATCCGCGACGACCGCGTGGTCCGGGCGCGCGCGATGGTCGACCGGCTCCGCGGGCTCGGCGTGGACGTGGCGTGGGAGCGGGTCCGCGAGCTCGCGCGGGGCGAGGCCGTCGGCCGCCCGCACATCGCCCAGGCGATGCTGGAGGCCGGGGCCGTCCGGTCCCACGACGAGGCGTTCACCCGCGACTGGATCGCCGAGGGCGGCCGCGCCCACGTCGGCCGGTACGCGCTCGACCCCGAGCGCGCGGTCGCGCTCGTCCGCGCGGCCGGCGGCGCGTGCGTCCTGGCGCACCCGCGGGCGGGGCGCCGCGGCTACGCGTTCCCGGACGAGCTGGTCGAGCGGCTCGCCGCCGCCGGGCTCGCCGGCGTCGAGACCGACCACCCCGACCACGCCCCCGAGGATCGCGCCCACCTGCGCGGACTCGCCGCGTCGCTCGGTCTCGTCGTCACCGGGTCCAGCGACGACCACGGCGCGCCCACCGGCGACCGCATCGGCGCCGAGACCACCGCCCCCGCCGCCTACGAGGCCCTCGTCGGCGCCGCCCGCGGCACCGTTTCGCCGTTGCCCTGAACCGGTTGCGCGGCGCGGTAGGGTGCCTGCGTGGACGCGCGCATCGAACAGGTGGTGACGTCGGGCAAGCTGACCCTGGACGACACCGAGTACGACGTCGAGAACAACACCTACATCGTCGGCGACGACGACGAGGTCATCGTCATCGACCCGGCGTTCGACGCCGAGGCCATCCTCGAGAAGGTGGGCGAGCGCGAGGTCATGGCCGTGCTGCTCACCGACGGCAACGAGCACCGGCTGAGCGTCGTGCTCGAGGTCGCCGCCGCCGGCGAGGAGGACGAGGAGAACTGGGCGCCGATCGCGCTGCACCGCGCCGACCGGCTGCTGTGGCGCGACTACTTCGGCCGCCTCGCCAAGGAAGAGGAGGACGAGGACGACGCCAAGGCGCTGCGGTCCCTCGAACCCGACATCTGGCTGGAGGACGGCGGCGTCTTCGAGATCGCCGACGCCCAGCTCGAGATCGTCCAGACCCCGGGGCACACCCCCGGCAGCGTCTGCGTGATCAGCGAGCAGCTCGGCGTGCTGTTCTCCGGCGACACCCTGCACCGCGGCCGTCCGGGTTCCATCGGCGGCGCCTTCGACGACCTGCGCCGGCAGCTCAACGCGATCGGCGCGCTGCTCGACCCGCTGCCCCGCGACCTGCAGGTCATGCCCGCCCAGGGCGACGAGACCACCGTCGGCGAGGAGAACGCCCGCTGGGAGTCCTGGGGCGACATGGCGCGCGAGGACACCGACTGACGCGTGGCCGCCGAGCAGCTCGGCTTCGACGGCATGCCCGAACGCCTGTACGCGTGCACGCCGTCGCGGCTCAACACCTGGCAGGACTGCCCCCGCCGCTACCGGATGACCTACCTCGATCGTCCGATGCCGCCGAAGGGGCCCGCGTGGGCGCACAACAGCTTCGGCGCCAGCGTCCACAACGCGCTGGCCGCGTGGTGGCGGCTGCCCGAGGCCGAGCGGACGCCCGCCGCCGCCGGGTCCCTGCTGGTCCGCGGGTGGATCACCGAGGGGTACCGCGACGCCGAGCAGTCCGCCGCGCAGCGCGAGCGGGCCCGCGACATGGCCGAACGCTACGTCGCGGGCCTCGACCCGTCCGACGAGCCGGTCGGCGTCGAGCGGACGGTCGCGACCCGCACCGCCCGCATCGCCGTCTCCGGCCGCATCGACCGCCTGGACGCCCGCGGCGGCGAACTCGTCGTCGTCGACTACAAGACGGGGCGCCGCCCCCTCACGTCCGACGACGCCCGCGGGTCGCTCGCCCTCGCGATCTACGCGGTCGCGGCGTCCCGGGTGCTGCGCCGGCCCTGCCGCCGCGTCGAGCTGCACCACCTGCCGTCCGGGGAGGTCGCGGCGTGGGAGCACACCGCCGACTCCCTCGACCGCCATCTCGGCCGTGCGGAGGACCTCGCCGCCGAGGCGTCCGCGGCCGACGACGACTACCGGTCCCGGGTGCCGAAGCCGCGCCGGGGCGAGGCCGCCCGGCCGGTCGACCACGCCCCGTTCGACGCGCGGTTCCCGGCCCGTCCGGGCCCGCTCTGCGGGTGGTGCGACTTCGCGCGCCACTGCCCCGAGGGCCGCGAGGCCGCCCCGCGCAAGGAGCCCTGGGCGGCGCTCCCGGTCGACGCCTGACGCGTCAGACCGCGCCGGCGGTCTGGCGGGCGGGCCAGCGCCGGGGGTCGCGCAGCCCGTACAGGCCCTTGCTGAGGTCGTAGCCCTCGGCGCTCAGCCGCCGCCGCGCGCGGTCGAGCATGTCGCGGGTGTTCTGGGCGAACGCGTAGTCGTGCAGCCGCTCCGGCACGGAGTTCATCGTCATCCGGAACGAGCGCAGCGCGGCGGTGACGGCCGGCTGCGGCACCTCCGGCAGCACCCCGTACATGGCGCGGGCCCAGTCCGGCAGCGAGTAGTAGCAGAGGGCCCCGAACGGGAACCAGCCCGGCTTGCCGGGCGCGAGGAACTTCAGGTTCTCCGGCAGCGCCGGCCACATCAGGAACCGGACGGTCTCGGCGGCCTCCTCGGTGACCCGCAGGTGCGGCCGCATGCTCGCGAAGTACTGCTCCATCTCCGCGACGCTCCCCGGGACGTCCTCCGCGTGCAGGCCCACGTGGACGGCCGACTGCCGCTGCTCGTCCAGGTACCGGTCCGCCATGGCGTCCGTCAGCGGCAGCCCGGCCCGCCGCGCGACCTCCAGGTAGGAGTACACCTCGGCGCAGTGCACCCACAGCAGCAGCTC
Organism: Actinomadura sp. WAC 06369; assembly: GCF_003947565.1. NCBI lineage: Bacteria > Bacillati > Actinomycetota > Actinomycetes > Streptosporangiales > Thermomonosporaceae > Actinomadura > Actinomadura sp. WAC 06369. Next base: position 32,787 of record NZ_QHJN01000088.1, read on the forward strand.
GGGCTGGTCGAGCCGCTCCTTCTTGCCGGTGTCGTGGTTGAGGATGCGCAGGCTCCGGTGGATCTCGCGCACCCGGTAGGCGGCGGCCTCGACCTCCTCCTCGCTGCCGAACGTCGAGAGCCCCACGAAGTCGGACGTCCGCTGGAGCCGTCCGAACGGGTCCTCCCGGAAGTTCGAGTTCTGCCAGACGCCCCACATGGCCACCGGGTGCAGGGCCTGGAGCATGAGGCTGCGGACGCCCCCGACCCACATGGCCCGGTCGATGTGCACGCGCCAGGTGACGCTTTCGGGTGGCTGGACGGTCGCCGACATACGCACCTCCGTGAGACAAACTCCGGTAAGTGTGTCATTACCTGCCGGCCGATGCGACATCGCCCCCCGCGCCCGCACATAGGGCGACGTCGCGGCCATGTCGGACCCGTCCCGCACCCATTGCCCGACCGATTCCGACTCCTTCCCTTGTCGATAACGATCAAGGGGGACGAGCACCGGAGGGACCCGCGGGCGCGCCCGGCGCCCGGACCCGAAGGGGAGACCATGGCACTCACAGCAGGCAGGCCGCTCGCCGCGGCCGCCGCGGCCCTCGCCGCCGCGGGCGTCCTGGCCGCGCCCGCGCTGGCCGACTCCGGGACGCGGACGTACCAGGCGGTGC
>NZ_QHJN01000089.1:0-33230 GCF_003947565.1 Actinomadura sp. WAC 06369
CCTCGGCACCCCACAGCTCCCGCAGCGGCACCCGCACGTCCCGCACCGCGTCCCCCGGCACCCCCAGCACCGGCGGCGCCGCCCCCGGACCGAACCGCACCGCCGCCACCGCGTCGCCCGGCCGCATCACCGCCGGCATCGGCCCCGTGTCCGGACCCGCCACCATGATCTCCGCGCCCCAGCAGATCAGATCCACGCACCCGTCCGGCACCACCCGCTGCACGACCGGCTCCGCCCCCGACGGCAACGACGCCGACCACGCGCACACCAGCCCCGCCGACCCCCGCGCCGGCACCTCCAGATAGTTCGTGGCGTTCACAACACCCTGCATACCACCCCCCACCGACGGGCAGGGCGACAGAAGAACCCCACGAAACCGGAGGTCATCATGGCGACCGACCTGAAGGGCGCGACGATCGCGTTCCTCTGCGCCCCCGAAGGCACCGAACAGGTCGAACTGACCGAACCCTGGACGGCCGTCGAGCAGGCGGGCGGCACGCCCCGCCTCGTCTCCACCCAGACCGGCGAAATCCAGGCGTTCGACCACCTCGACAAGGCGGACACTTTCCCCGTCCACGCCACCGTCGACGACACCGACCACAGCGGCTTCCAAGCCCTCGTCCTGCCCGGAGGCGTCGCCAACCCCGACTTCCTCCGCATGCACCCGAAGGCCGTCCAGTTCGCCAAGTCGTTCTTCGACGCGGGCAAGCCCGTCGCCGTCATCTGCCACGGCCCCTGGACGCTCATCGAAGCCGACGTCGTCCGCGGGCGGACCATCACCTCCTGGCCCAGCCTCCAGACCGACCTGCGCAACGCCGGAGCCACGTGGGTCGACGAAGAGGTGAAAATCTGCGAAGCCGGGCCCAACGTACTGGTGTCCAGCCGCAAGCCCGACGACCTCAAGGCGTTCTGCCAGGCGGCCGTCGACGCGTTCAAGGCCGTGGTCTAGACCTTGTCCTAGACCAATGGGTGAACCCTGGGGGACCGCATCCTGCAGAAATAACCGTACCCACCAGTAACTAAGTACGGTTGTGACCGTGACCCGTCGAGCGAAAATAGTCAGCACCATCGGCCCCGCCTGCTCCAGCACCGAGCAGATCAACGCCCTCGTGGAAGCCGGCATCGACGTCGCCCGGCTCAACATGAGCCACGGCGACCACGCCACCCACGAAGAGGTGTACCACCGCCTCAGGGCCGCCGCCGACGCCACCGGACGCGGCGTCGGCATCCTCGCGGACCTCCAGGGCCCCAAGATCCGGATCGGCCGATTCCCCGACGGCCCCGTCCGCCTCACCCTCGGCGACGAATTCACCATCACCACCGAGGACGTCCCCGGCACCCGCCGCGAAGTCTCCACCACCTACGACGGCCTCCCCGGCGACGTCTCACCCGGCGACACCGTCCTCATCGACGACGGCCGCGTCGCCCTCCGCGTCACCGACGTCGACGGACCCCGCGTCCGCACCACCGTCACCGTCGGCGGCATGGTCTCCGACAACAAGGGCCTCAACCTGCCCGGCGTCCCCGTCAGCGTCCCCGCCCTCACCGACAAGGACGAAGAAGACCTCCGCTGGGCCCTGCGCCTCGGCGTCGACCTCGTCGCCCTCTCCTTCGTCCGCACCCCCGCCGACGCCGACATCTGCTACCAGATCATGGAAGAAGAAGGCGTCCGCGTCCCCCTCATCGGCAAGATCGAGAAGCCGCAGGCCGTCGAACGCCTCCCCGAGATCGTCGCCGCCTTCGACGGCATCATGGTCGCCCGCGGCGACCTCGGCGTCGAACTCCCCCTCGAACAGGTCCCCATCGTCCAGAAGCGCGCCATCGAGCTCTGCCGCGAAAAGGCCCGCCCGGTCATCGTCGCCACCCAGATGCTCGAATCCATGATCTCCGCGCCCCGCCCCACCCGCGCCGAGACCTCCGACGTCGCCAACGCCGTCTTCGAAGGCGCCGACGCCGTCATGCTCTCCGGCGAGACCAGTGTCGGCCAGTACCCCATCGAATCCGTCCAGACGATGAGCCGCATCGTCTGCACCGCCGAAGAAGCCGCACTCCAAGCCACCCACACCCTCGAGCGCATGCCCGAGACCGTCGGCGGCGCCATCGCCCGCGCCGCCGCCGAAGTCGGCGCCATCGTCGGCGCCGAGGCCCTGGCCGCCTTCACCATGTCCGGCGAAACGGCCCGCCGCCTCTCCCGCTACCGCTCGCCCATCCCCCTCCTCGCGTTCACCTCGGTCCCCGCCGTCCGAGGACGCCTCGCGCACGTCTGGGGAGTCGAAACCTTCATCGTCCCTCAGGTCGACCACACCGACGCCATGTTCGGCCAGGTCGAACAGGCCCTCCTCGAACTCGGCCGCGCCCAGAAGGGCGACCGCGTCGTCGTCGTCGCGGGCTCGCCCCCCGGCACGCCCGGCTCGACCAACTCCCTGCGCGTCCACATCATCGGCGACGCCATCTCCACCCAGCACTGACCGACCGCCGGGCGGCGCCGCGCCGCCCGGCACATCACCACCGGATCTCATTTAGAGCTCGCTCCGGCCAACCCGCTAGTACTTGGGCCCCACGAACTCGTCCAACCGCGCCACGGCCTCCCGCCGCGCCACGGACACGTTCTTCCGGTTCATCTGCCGCCACGCGATCCCGAGCCGATCCAGCGCATCCGTAAAGAGCCTCTGGATGTCCATGGATTCGTTGGTGAAGTAGTAGCGCGGGTACTCGTACCACCGCTCCTCGCCCTGGACCGGGCGCCGTACCCGGTTCACGCCGCGGCAGCCGTCCGAGTGAATGAGCCCTCGAATCAACTCTTCCGTGTACTCGTCTACGATCTTCTGCTGCCAATCCGCCAGCTCGATCGTGCGCTCGTGTTTCCGTCCCGGGCCGTGCTGTGGGAAGAGGCATGGCCAGTGTTTCGAGTAAGAGCCCACCACCGTGCACCCCGGCTTCCGACGGCGCCCGACTCGTGAGATCGGCAGTACTGTGCCGACCGCCTTGGCCGCTTCCTCGATCAAGCCGGGGTAGGCGTCGTCGCAGGCGATGTCCAGTCGGTACACCCCTTTCCGGCAGCGGGCGAGATGCCCATCACCGAGGTAGAGGCCGAGCAGGTACGCGTAACACCGCTCATCGAGCTCCCGGCCGAAGCAACGTGGACAGCCCCGCCTGAAGCGGGCGTCTCCACTGGTCGGGTCCGCCGGATCGAGGCGTCTTCGTCTCGTTCCATACCGCCATTTCCGAACCGCCGCGATCGAGACGCCGCAGCGACGAGCCACTTCGCGGTCGGTCCAGCCCGCTCGGGACAGTTCCAGGGCCTGCTGAACGACTTCCTCGGGATACATGCGCCGAGTATCTCGCCGACCACTGACAGTTTTGTTTTTCGCTTATATGTACCGATTTTGGGTGTTTGTGGGGCGGCGGGTTCAGGCGTGGCCGGTTGTTCCGGGCAGTTGGCGCCTCCGGCGTAGCGGAATCCATCCGGACCGACATGGAAAAACCGCCGTCCATGAGAACGGCGGTCGGAGAGGTGCCGGAGGTGGGATTCGAACCCACACGCCCTTTCGGACAAATCCTTTTGAGGGATCAGCGTCTGCCATTTCGCCACTCCGGCAGCTTTATCTGGACATGTCCCTTGTTGTCCAGTTTGCTGCCCCTTGGTGAGGGGCGGCACGTGTCATGGTAGCGCGTCCCGGTAGTCTCGTGCGCGTGACGGAGAGCGCTCGGCGAGTTGTGATCGCAGAAGACGAGGCCCTGATCCGGCTGGACCTCAAGGAGATGCTGCAGGAGGACGGCTACGAGGTCGTGGGCGAGGCCGGGGACGGCGAGGCGGCCGTCCGGCTCGCGTCGGACCTGAAGCCCGATCTCGTGATCCTGGACGTCAAGATGCCGGTGCTCGACGGAATCTCGGCCGCCGAGCGGATCTCGGCCGAGCGGATCGCGCCCGTCGTCATCCTCACCGCGTTCTCGCAGCGGGAGCTGGTGCAGCGCGCCACCGAGGCGGGCGCGATGGCCTACCTGGTGAAGCCGTTCTCGAAGACGGACCTGGCGCCGGCGATCGAGATGGCGGTCAGCCGGTACACCGAGATGCGGGCGCTCGAGGCGGAGGTCGCGGGGCTGCAGGAGCGGCTGGAGACGCGCAAGATCGTCGACCGCGCGAAAGGGCTGCTGCAGGAGGCGCACGGGTGGTCCGAGCCCGAGGCGTTCCGGTGGATCCAGAAGACGTCGATGGACCGGCGGCTCACGATGCGGGCCGTCGCGGAGGCGGTCGTCGCCGGTGCGGGCGGGGAGTCCGCGGAGTCCTGACTCCACTGGCCGTTATCTCGCGCGTTGTCAAGGGCCAATGCGTGTGCGCCGGACCGCCCCCGATCGTTACTCTGCGTCATCATTGCTGTTGGTTGCGCGGATCCCGATGAGCACGGGGGAGTAACGAACGAGTAACCCTTCTATCCGGGGGTGCTGTTCTGTGTTGGGTCCTCGGTGTACGACATACCTGGTCCCCAGGTGACCGATATCTCCCCATCCACGGGAACATGTCGCGCCCGGGGCATGACTCGTACCCGATCCCTTCCCGGATCCGGATGGAAAGGCTGGGCACCTTGCGGCGCAACAAGATGAGGGTCGCCGGCGCGGTGGCGATGAGCGCGGTGCTCGCGCTCGGTGCCGTGGCGTGCGGCGACGACGGCGGCGGCTCGGGCGACGGCGACTCGATCACGATCGGGTTCATGGGAGACCTGACCGGGGAGAACTCGGGTCTGGTGATTCCGCCCAAGCAGGGCGCCGAGCTGGCGATCGAGCAGTACAACGCCACCAACCCCGAGGTCAAGATCAACCTCAAGACCTATGACAGCCAGGGGAAGCCGGAGCAGGCGACGACGCTGGCGCTGGGCGCGGTGAAGAACGACAAGATCGTCGGGCTGATCGGTCCGGCTTTCTCGGGTGAGTCCCAGAGCGTGGGGCCCATCCTCGAGGAGGCGAAGATCCCGAGCGTGTCGCCGTCGGCGACGAGCATCACGCTCGCGGAGAAGGGCTGGAAGTACTGGCACCGGGTGGTGGCCGACGACGCGGTGCAGAGCACGGGCGTCGCGACCTTCCTGAGCGGTTCGCTGGGCGCGAAGAAGGTCTTCACGGTCCACGACAACCAGGACTACGGCAAGGGTCTGGCCGACGCGATCGGGTCGGCGGTGAAGGCCAAGGGCGTGACGACGCAGACCGACGCGGTGGACGACAACGCGACGGACTACTCGTCGACGGTCAACAAGATCGTGGACTTCAAGCCGGAGGCGGTGTACTTCGGCGGTTACTACGCGGTGGCCGGGCGTCTGTTCAAGCAGCTGGCGGAGGCCGGCTACGAGGGCAAGATGATGTCGGGCGACGGGTCGCTGGCGACCGAGCTGATCACGGGCACCGGTGAGAAGAACGCGCAGGGTGCGCTGCTGAGCTGCGGCTGCCTGATCGACACCGACGGCAAGACGAACGCGAACGCGAAGAAGTTCGCGGACGACTACAAGGCCAAGTTCGGGTCCGAGGTCGCGATCTACTCGACGGAGGGGTACGACGCGGCGACGGCGTTCGTGGAGGCCGTGAAGGCCGGCAAGACGACGCCGGAGGACATCAACGAGTTCCTGAAGACCGTGAGCTTCGACGGGGTCGGCAAGCCGGTGAAGTTCGACGAGAACGGTGAGCTGGCCGCGCAGGACATCTTCATCTACGAGGTGCAGGGCAAGGCGATCAAGCTCCTCGGCAACGCGAACGAAGCGAAGGTCTCGTAGGGCGTCACCACGCCGTTCGAACGACCTCCTGATGGCGCGGGAGCGGGAGCGCTACAGCGCTCCCGCTCCTTTTCACAAAGGGCGACCAAAGGTGCTCGACGACTTCATCAATCAATTCTGGCCGTCGACCATCGACGGGCTGTCGCTGGGGGCGATCTATGCTCTCCTGGCGCTCGGCTACACGATGGTCTACGGCGTGCTCCGGCTGATCAACTTTGCTCATGCCGACATCTTCATGGCGGGTACGTTCGCGGCACTGTGGACGGTGCGCGGCCTCGGCGTCTCGGATCTGAACGGGATCGCGCTCATCGGCGTGGTGGCGTTGTGCGGGGTGGTGGCCGGCGCCGTGGCCGGCGGCGGCGCGATGCTGCTGGAGGTGGTGGCCTACCGGCCGCTGCGGAAACGGGGGGCGTCGCGGTTGGCGGCGCTCATCTCGGCGATCGGCGCGTCGATCTTCATTCAGCAGCTGTTCGCGACGGTGCTGGTGCCGTGGATCTTCGGGACGTCGAAGGAGGGCGGCAAGCTTCCGGTCAGCGAGCACTTCCGGGAGATGACGACGGTGGTCTCGATCGGTCCGATCGAGATCACGAACGTCGCGCTGATCATCTTCTTCGGCGCCGTGCTGATGATGGTGGCGCTGGACCAGTTCGTGAACCGGACGCGGCTGGGGCGGGGCATCCGTTCGACGGCGCAGGACCCGGAGACCGCGGTGCTGATGGGCGTGAACATCGACCGGGTGGTGTCGGTGACGTTCCTGGTGGGCGGTGTGATGGCGGGTGTGGCGGCCGCGCTGTACTTCCTGCGGTTCGAGCAGACGGAGTACTTCGTGGGCTTCCTGCTGGGCATCAAGGCGTTCACGGCGGCGGTTCTCGGCGGTATCGGGAACATTCGCGGTGCGTTGGTCGGCGGGTTCGTGCTGGGGCTGCTGGAGATGTACGGCTCGAGCATCTTCGGTTCGGAGTGGCGGGACGTGGTGGCGTTCACGCTGCTGATCCTGATTCTGATGTTCCGTCCCACCGGCATCCTCGGTGAGTCTCTCCAGCGGGCGCGCGCATGAACATGACGAAGAAGCTTCCTTCGAAGAGCATCGGCGGCGGTCTGTCCTTGGATCCGCTGCGCGACTGGTGGGCGGGTGCCGCCGGGTGGCAGCGCTGGGGCGTGTACGTCCTGCTGATCATCGGTGCGCTGCTGCTGCCGCATCAGGCGATCGGCAGTTTCATGGCGCCGAGCGGTGCGGACTGGGCGTCGATGCTCAGCGACCAGATCGCGATCTACGTGCTGCTGGCGATCGGTTTGAACGTCGTGGTCGGCATGGCGGGTCTGCTGGACCTGGGGTATGTGGCGTTCTACGCGGTCGGCGGGTACACCATCGCGATCTTCGCGGTGAAGTACAACTGGAGTTTCTGGGAGACGCTGGTTCTGGCGATCGTGTTCGCGGCGGCGTCCGGGGTGATCCTGGGTGCGCCGACGCTGCGGTTGCGGGGCGACTACCTGGCGATCGTGACGCTGGGCTTCGGTGAGATCGTCAAGCGGACGGCGAACAACAGCGACTACGTGAACGGTCCTCGCGGTGTGCAGGGGATCCCGCATCCTCCGACGGTGTCGGAGTGGGAGATCTTCGGTGTGCAGCCGTTGAAGTACGGGATCCTGGATTCGCGGCCGTACTACTACATGCTGGTCTTCTTCATCGTGCTGGCGATCATCTTCGTGCGGCGGCTGGAGAAGTCGCGGGTCGGCCGGGCGTGGACGTCGATCCGGGAGGACGAGGACGCGGCGGAGCTGATGGGCGTGCCGACGTTCCGGTTCAAGCTGGCGGCGTTCGCGATCGGCGCGGCGATCGGCGGCAGCGGCGGTGTGGTGTTCGCGGCGAAGCAGACGTCGATCCTGCCGACGAACTTCGAGTTCCTGGTGTCGGCGCTGATCCTGGCGGCGGTGGTGCTGGGCGGTTCGGGGAGTATTCCGGGCGCGATCCTGGGGGCGTTCGTGGTGGCGTGGCTGCCCGAGCGGTTCCGGTTCCTGGAGGACTACCGGATGCTGATCTTCGGTGCCGCGCTGGTGCTCATGATGATCTTCCGGCCGGAGGGGCTGTGGCCGTCCCGGCAGCGGAAGGCGGAGCTGGCCGAAGGCGGCGGCGGTATGGGCCATATGGGCGCGGAGGTCGGCGAGCAGCAGGCCGGGGCCGGGGCCGCGGCGGAGGTGACGAAGTGAAGGACGCCGGCGAGGGCACGGTGCTGCTGGCACTGCAGGACGTCGTCATGCGGTTCGGCGGTGTCGTGGCCCTGAACAAGGTGAACATCGAGATCCGCAAGGGCGAGATCTTCGCGCTGATCGGTCCGAACGGTGCGGGGAAGACGACGGTGTTCAACGTGACGACCGGGGTGTACCGGCCGTCCGAGGGCGCGGTGGTGTTCGACGGGCAGCGGATCGACGGCAAGAAGCGGTTCACGGTGACGAAGCTGGGCGTGGCGCGCACGTTCCAGAACGTCCGGTTGTTCCACCACATGACGGCCGTGGAGAACGTTCTGGTGGGCGCGGACGCGCATCATCGGACGGGTTTCGTCGGTGCGGCGCTGGGGTTGCCGTGGCACCGCCGTGAGGAGCGGCAGGGCCGGGAGCGGGCCGCCGAGCTGCTGGAGCTGGTGGGGATTTCGCACCGGGCCGGGGAGCTGGCGAAGAACCTGCCGTACGGCGACCAGCGGCGCCTGGAGATCGCGCGGGCGCTGGCGACGAATCCGAAGCTGCTGCTCCTGGACGAGCCCGCGGCGGGGATGAACCCGGCGGAGAAGGTGGCGCTGCAGGAGCTGATCCGCAAGATCCGTGACACCGGGGTGACCGTGCTGCTGATCGAGCACGACATGGGCCTGGTGATGGGGATCAGCGACCGGGTGGCGGTGCTGGACTTCGGTCAGAAGATCGCGGACGGGCTGCCGGCCGAGGTGCAGAACGACCCGCGGGTCATTGAGGCGTATCTGGGGGCTCCGGCCGATGCTTCTTGAGATCGATGACATCCACGTCCACTACGGGAAGATCGCGGCGCTGAAGGGCATCAGCGTGTCGGTCGACCAGGGTGAGATCGTCACGCTGATCGGCGCGAACGGCGCGGGCAAGACGACGACGCTGAAGACGGTGTCGGGGCTGCGGGAGCTGTCGTCCGGTGCGATCCGGTTCGACGGGGCGGACATCGGCAGGATGCCGGGCCACAAGCGTGTGCTGGTGGGCATCGGGCAGGCGCCGGAGGGCCGGGGGATCTTCCCCGGCATGACGGTGGAGGAGAACCTGCTGATGGGCGCGTACGCCCGCAAGGACGATCCGTCGAAGGAGCTCGCGGAGGCGTACGAGCTGTTCCCGCGGCTGGCGGAGCGCAAGTCGCAGGCGGGCGGCACGATGTCGGGCGGCGAGCAGCAGATGCTGGCGATCGGCCGGGCGCTGATGGCGAAGCCGAAGGTGCTGCTGCTGGACGAGCCGTCGATGGGGCTCGCGCCGATGCTGGTGCAGCAGATCTTCTCGATCATCGAGGAGATCAACCGGCGGGGCACGACGGTGCTGCTGGTGGAGCAGAACGCCCAGCAGGCGCTGCAGATCGCGCATCGCGCGTACGTCCTGGAGACGGGGCGCGTGGTGAAGGCGGCGCCTGCGTCGGATCTGCTGGACGATCCGCAGGTCCGTGCGGCGTACCTGGGCGGCGACCTGGGTGAGGACGCGTCCGAGGACGGTGTCGTGAGCGGCGCGGGCGGCGGCGCGGACGGGCCGGGCGCGCCGTCGGGCGGGGAGGACTCGGCCGCGAAAGCCGAGAAGTCCGACCGGCCCGACAAGCCCGAGAAGTCCGAGGACTGACGGGGCCGCGGGACGCCCGCCGGGACCGGTTCGTCCGGTCCCGGCGGGCGTTCGCGTGCGTGCGCCGCGCGTCCGGGGACGTCCGGACAGACGTTGACCCGGGATCACCTTTGGGGCCGTACGGCCTTCCCCGGCGCGTACGTTGTCTACTCGGTGATCCCGGGCCGTTCCGTGCCACGGTACAGAGGTGCGGCGTCCCGCCGCAAAGGTCCCGCGAAACCCGCGGGGCCCGGTCAGGATCCGGGGGCGTCGCGCAGCATGCAGGTCAGGCGTGCCGTGCAGACGCGGCGGTCCTGGTCGTCGTTGATGACGATGTCGTAGGTGGCGAGGGTGCGGCCGCCGTGGGCGCGGGTCGCGACGCCGGTGACGTGGCCTTCGGTCGCGGACCGGTGGTGGGTGGCGTTGATCTCGATGCCGACGGCGATGCGGCCGGGGCCGGCGTGGAGGGCCGAGCCGACGGAGCCGATGGACTCGGCGAGGACGCAGGACGCGCCGCCGTGCAGGAGGCCGTAGGGCTGGGTGTTGCCCTTGACGGGCATGCGGGCGACGACGCGTTCGGCGGTCGCCTCGATGTACTCGATGCCCATCTGGGTGGCGAGGTCGTTGTGCGCGTCGAGTTCGCCGTGGGGGTCGAGGCCGGCAAGCGGGGCGAACTCGGCGAGGACCTTGGCCTCGTCGGTGGGGGGCACGCCGGGGGTGTCAGTCACTTACGCCTCCACAAAACTGTCGTACGCGCAGACTAGAGTCCTGCTGTGGCGATGACAGCAGCGACCCCTGACAAGCGTGAACGGCTCCTCCTGCTCGACGGGCACTCCCTGGCCTACCGGGCGTTCTTCGCGTTGCCGGTGGAGAACTTCTCCACCACCGACGGGCAGCCGACGAACGCGGTGTACGGCTTCACCTCGATGCTCATCAACGTCCTGCGGGACGAGCAGCCCACCCACATCGCGGTGGCGTTCGACCGGTCGGAGCCGACGTTCCGGCACGAGCAGTACGTGGAGTACAAGGCGGGCCGGCAGAAGACGCCGGACGAGTTCCGCAGCCAGGTGAGCCTGATCTTCGAGGTGCTGGACGCGCTGCGGATCCCGCGGATGTCGGTGGCGGGGTTCGAGGCCGACGACATCATCGCCACGCTGTCGGTGCAGGCGTCCGAGGCCGGGATGGAGACGCTGGTGGTCACCGGCGACCGGGACGCGTTCCAGCTGGTGAACGAGCACGTCACCGTCCTGTACCCGGTGAAGGGCGTGTCGGAGCTCGCCCGGATGGACCCGGCGGCCGTGGAGGCCAAGTACGGGGTGCCGCCGGAGCGGTACCGCGAGCTGGCCGCGCTGGTGGGGGAGAGCAGCGACAACCTGCCGGGCGTGCCGGGCGTCGGCCCGAAGACGGCCGCGAAGTGGCTCGGCAAGTTCGGCGACCTCGACACGCTCGTCGCGCGGGTCGACGAGATCAAGGGCAAGGCGGGCGACAGCCTGCGCGAGCACCTGGCCGGGGTGATCCGCAACCACCAGATCAACCGGCTCGACACGCAGGTCGGGCTGGATCTGACGCCGCCGCAGCTGTCGATGGGCCAGTGGGACCGCGAGGAGATCCACACCCTGTTCGACTCGCTGCAGTTCCGGGTGCTGCGGGAGCGGCTGTACTCGACGCTGCAGGCCGCCGAGCCGGAGGCCGACGAGGGCTTCGACGTGCAGCTGGAGCAGCTGGAGCCGGGGGCGCTGGGCGCCTGGCTGGACGCGAACGCCGGCGGGCGGCTCGGCGTCGCCGTGACCGGGTCGTGGGGCCGCGGCACCGGTGAGATCACCGCGCTCGCGCTCGCGTCCAAGGACGGCCCGGCCGTCCACCTCGACCCGGCGGAGCTGATCGAGGACGACGAGCGCGCCCTCGCCGGCTACCTGGGCGACGCCGCCCGGCCGAAGGCGATGCACGAGGCGAAGGGGCCGATGCTGGCGCTGGCGGCGCGCGGCATCGCGCTGGCGGGGCTCACCAGCGACACCGCCCTCGCCGCGTACCTGGCGCTGCCGGGGCAGCGCACGTTCGACCTCGCCGACCTCGCCCTGCGGTACCTGCACCGGGAGCTGCGCGGCGAGGCCGAGGACTCGGGGCAGCTCACGCTGGACGGGTCCGGTGAGGAGGAGGCCGCGGAGGCGCTCGCCGTCCGGGCGCGGGCGGTCGCCGAACTCGCCGACGTCCTGGACGCCGACCTGGAGAAGCGCGGCGCGACCCGGCTGCTGCACGAGGTCGAGCTCCCGCTCGTCGGGGTCCTCGCCGGGATGGAGCGGGCGGGCATCGCCGTGGACGCCGACCACCTCGCGGGCCTGTCGGCGACGCTGGGCGGGCAGGTCAAGCAGCAGGAGCAGGAGGCGCACAACGCGGTGGGCCGGGAGTTCAACCTGGGCTCCCCGAAGCAGGTGCAGCAGGTGCTGTTCGACGAGCTGAACCTGCCCAAGACCAAGCGCACCAAGACCGGCTACACCACCGACTCCGAGGCGCTCACCAACCTGCTGGAGAAGGAGGGCCACCCGGTCCTGGAGCACATCCTGCGGTGGCGGGAGGTCGCGAAGCTGAAGAGCATCGTCGACTCCCTCATCCCGATGGCCGACGACGCGGGCCGCATCCACACGACGTTCAACCAGATGGTCGCGGCGACCGGGCGGCTGTCGTCCACCGACCCGAACCTGCAGAACATCCCGATCCGCACCGAGGAGGGGCGCCGGATCCGCGAGGCGTTCGTCGTCGGCGGCGGCTACGAGACGCTGCTGACCGCCGACTACTCGCAGATCGAGCTGCGGATCATGGCGCACCTGTCGGAGGACGAGGCGCTCCTGGAGGCGTTCGGGTCCGGCGCCGACTTCCACACCATCACCGCGTCCCGCGTGTTCGGCCTGCCGCCCGAGCAGATCGACTCCGAGCTGCGCGCCCGGATCAAGGCGATGAACTACGGGCTGGCGTACGGGCTGTCGGCGTACGGGCTGTCGCAGCAGCTCCGGATCGCCCCCGACGAGGCGCGGGGGCTGATGGAGGAGTACTTCGAGCAGTTCGGCGGCGTCCGCGACTACCTGCGCGACGTGGTGGCCCGCGCCCGCCGCGACGGCTACACCGAGACGATCCTGGGCCGCCGCCGCTACCTGCCGGACCTGAACTCCGACAACCGGCAGCGCCGCGAGATGGCCGAGCGGATGGCCCTCAACGCCCCGATCCAGGGGTCGGCCGCCGACATCGTCAAGGTCGCGAGCCTCAACGTCGACCGCGCGCTGCGCTCCGACGGCCTGGCGTCCCGCGTGCTGCTGCAGGTGCACGACGAGCTGGTCCTGGAGGTCGCGCCGGGCGAGCTCGACCGCGTCAAGGAGCTCGTCGGCGACCAGATGGCGGGCGCCTACGAGCTCCGCGCCCCGCTGGAGGTCTCCATGGGCACCGGCCGCACGTGGCAGGACGCCGCGCACTGACCCGTCCGCCCGTCCCGTCCCGGACGCCGGACGCGCCGCACCGTCGCGCGCGTCCGGCGTTCGCGGTTTCCGGTGTGCCGGAGAAGTCCTGGAATGCCGCCCGTCCGAGGGGTGGATGCGCAGGTCGGAGCCGGGTTGGGGGTACCCCGGTGATCGACGCGCGGCGGCCAGTTGATCTTATGGGGGAGGTCGCCGCGCGGGCCGCAAGGCGCGGGCGGCGGCGTGTCCGGGACGCCTGGTGACGTCGTGTCATTTACCCGTGCGTTCCGGAATTGGCGGGATGAGGGCCGGGGCGCGGGTGCTCCGTGGGGATCGAGCGGGTACGAGATGTGGTGTCCGTAGATCGTCCGGGGTTCTACGCTGTCCCTGGTCCTGTTCGGGTCGACCGGCGGGGGGAACATGCCGCTCCTTCACAAGATCGCAGGAGTCGTGGTCGTCTGCGCCGTCGTCCTCGGGCTGGTGCTGCCCGGAGCGCGGCGGGGCGACGATGGGAACGAGGCCCGGCGGGCCGGCGCGGCGGAGGCCGAACCGGTCGACGCGGAGAAGGCGATGCGGCCGGGCCCCGGGGCGACGCCCGCGCCGTCGGCGGGCGGCGCGAGCGCGGCGCCGAGCGTGTCGGCGACGGCGCCGATCCCTGCGGCGGCGCCCGCCGCCGCGGCGGCGAAGGCCAACGAGCTGGGCCAGGTGCCGGTGCTGATGTACCACCGGATCCTCGACAAGGCCGAGCAGTCGCTGGACCGGTCGACCAAGGAGCTGTACGACGAGCTGACGCGGCTCGCCAAGGGCGGGTACACGCCCGTCACCGCGACCGAGTTCGCGAGCGGGCGGATCGACGTGCCGGCCGGCCGTCACCCGGTCGTCCTGACGTTCGACGACAGCACGCCGGGGCACTTCGCGCTCGACGCGAACGGTGCCCCGAAGCCGAACACGGCCGTCGGCATCATCCAGCGGGTCGCGCAGGAGAACCCCGGGTTCCGTGCGACCGCGACCTTCTACCTGAACAAGGACATGTTCGGCCTGCAGGGCGCCGACGCGTCGACGGGGCTGCAGTGGCTGCGGCAGCACGGGTACGACCTCGGCAACCACACGCTCACGCACCCCAACCTCGGCGGGCTGTCGGCCGGCGCGGTGCGCGAGGAGGTCGGCGGGCTGGAGGACGAGGTCGTCAAGCTCACCGGCGCGCACACCGGGACGCTCGCCTACCCGTTCGGGGTCGCGCCCGAGAAGGAGGAGTGGGCGCGCGAGGAGCGGGGCCGGTACGCGTTCCAGGGGATGTTCCTGGCGGGCTGGCGGCCCGCGCCGTCCCCCTTCGGCGAGGAGTTCGACCGGTGGGCGATCCCGCGGGTGCGGTCGGAGGGCAAGATCAAGGAGAACGACTGCAAGAAGTACTGCTCGACGGCGTGGCTGGAGTACCTTGACCAGCACCCGCAGGAGCGGTACACGTCCGACGGGGACCCCCGCACGGTGACGGTCCCGCGCGGCCTGCAGGACGCGCTCGACCCGCAGTACCGGGGCATGGCGCGGGTCTACTGATCGGTCCGCTCCCGGCCGGGACGCCACCGGGACGCCACCGGGGCGCGATCGGGAGCGGTGCCGCCGGCCGGGCAGGGAGCGGCGCAGGACACGGGGCGGCGGGGGCCGGATTGACCCGGGGGGTTTCGGTCCCATATCCTGATCGCTGCGCTGTGGGCTTGCGCGTGCTTCGGACGGAGCAGGCTCGCGCTCGGTCAGGTCGGCGACAACGGTTCGGTTCACAGGCGCGGGGCGACCCGCGTTCCTTTCCGGTCTTCGGCAGGGCAGACCAAAGCCCGCCGCGCAACAACCCATACGACTTCCATGTCCGTACCGGAGCCAGCCGACACATGACGAGCAGCACCGAGGCCACCTCGACCACCCCGCAGGTAGCGGTCAACGACATCGGGTCCGAGGAAGCCTTCCTCGCGGCGATCGACGAGACCATCAAGTACTTCAACGACGGCGACATTGTCGAAGGCACTGTCGTCAAGGTCGATCGTGACGAGGTCCTCCTCGACATCGGCTACAAGACCGAGGGCGTCATCCCGTCCCGGGAACTCTCGATCAAGCACGACGTCGACCCGAACGAGGTCGTCGCCGTCGGTGATCACGTCGAGGCCCTCGTCCTCCAGAAGGAGGACAAGGAAGGTCGGCTGATCCTGTCCAAGAAGCGCGCCCAGTACGAGCGCGCCTGGGGCACGATCGAGAAGATCAAGGACGAGGACGGCATCGTCACCGGTACCGTCATCGAGGTCGTCAAGGGCGGCCTCATCCTCGACATCGGGCTGCGCGGCTTCCTGCCGGCCTCCCTCGTCGAGATGCGCCGCGTCCGCGACCTCCAGCCCTACGTGGGCCGCGAGCTCGAGGCCAAGATCATCGAGCTGGACAAGAACCGCAACAACGTGGTCCTGTCCCGCCGCGCCTGGCTCGAGCAGACGCAGAGCGAGGTCCGCCAGACCTTCCTCAACACCCTGCAGAAGGGCCAGGTCCGCAAGGGCGTCGTCTCGTCGATCGTCAACTTCGGCGCGTTCGTCGACCTCGGCGGCGTCGACGGCCTGGTGCACGTCTCCGAGCTGTCCTGGAAGCACATCGACCACCCGTCCGAGGTCGTCGAGGTCGGCCAGGAAGTCACGGTCGAGGTCCTGGACGTCGACATGGAGCGCGAGCGCGTCTCCCTGTCGCTCAAGGCCACGCAGGAAGACCCCTGGCAGCAGTTCGCCCGCACCCACCAGATCGGCCAGGTCGTGCCGGGCCGCGTCACCAAGCTGGTGCCGTTCGGCGCGTTCGTCCGGGTTGAGGAGGGCATCGAGGGCCTCGTCCACATCTCCGAGCTGGCCGAGCGCCACGTGGAGATCCCCGAGCAGGTCGTCCAGGTCGGCGACGAGATCTTCGTGAAGATCATCGACATCGACCTCGACCGGCGCCGCATCAGCCTGTCGCTCAAGCAGGCCAACGAGGGCGCCGCCGGGATGGACGAAGAGGACTTCGACCCCACCCTGTACGGGATGCCGGCCGAGTACGACGAGCAGGGCAACTACAAGTACCCCGAGGGCTTCGACGCCGACACGGGCGAGTGGCTGCCGGGCTTCGACGAGCAGCGCGAGACCTGGGAGCGGCAGTACGCCGAGGCCCGCTCCCGCTTCGACGCGCACCGCCGGCAGATCGAGGAGGCCCGCAAGGCCGAGGCGGAGGCCGACACGGCGCCCGCCCCGACCGGTGGCGGCGGCGACACCTCCTACTCCGGCGGCGGCGAGAGCGAGAGCGGCGGTGGCGCCCTGGCCACCGACGAGGCGCTCGCCGCGCTGCGGGAGAAGCTCTCCGGCGGGCAGTGACGCCGCGTCGGCCGCGGGCCGACTCCACCGCGGCCGGTCCCGCCCCGGACCGGCCCCGGTGACGGCCGCCGCGCGCACGGGCGCGCGGCCGCCGATGCCCCTTTGACACGGCCGGGGGCCGATCTTCACGGATCGGCCCCCGGCCGTGATCTCGTTGCCCCGTCCCCTCAGACACGCTCGTCCCCCTGGAGCACTCGAACAAGTGGCCAGCACAGAGGCAGAATCCAAGACGGGCGGCCCGGCGGTGTCCGGCCCGTCGATCGTCCCGCCCGGCCCGGCCCGGCTCGCGCTCATCGCGATCACGGTGGCGGTGCTGGCGCAGACCCTGCGCTTCTCGCTCCCGCAGCTCGACAACTTCGCCGACAGCGCCGGCATGGGCGTCGCCGGCGCCGCCGTGCTGATCGTCTACCTGGCCGGGTTCGCCGCGCCGCTGATCCGCCGCGCCGCCGGGCCGCGCGGCCTGCTGCTCGCCGGCGTCGGCGGGCTGCTCGCCGTCCGGCTCCTCGCCCAGCTCATCGACCCCCGCACCTGGCTGGTGTTCATCGGCGCCGCGATCGGCATGATCGCGGTGGCGGCGCTCTACGAGGGCGCCCGCGGCCTGTCCGGAGTCGGGTTCGCCACCGCGACCGTCGCCGGGCTGTCGGCCGACGCCGCCGTCCGGATGTGCTTCGCCACCTGGGACCCGGTGTGGCGGTCCGGGATCGGCCCGTGGATCGCGTGCCTGACGTTCGTCGGGCTCGGCGCGGCAGCCCTGTACCGGGAGCTGCGGTCCGGGCCGGTGACGGCGCCCGGCGTCTCCTGGCGGGACGCCCTGGGCGCCGCGGCGTTCGGGCCGTTCATCGCGCTGCAGGTGCTCGTGCTGTCCAGCCCCGCGTTCGTCGCGTCGTCCGGCTGGCGCTCCCTGACGGCGGCGCACATCACGATCGTCGCCGGGCAGGGGCTCGCGCTGGCGTTCCTCGCCTCCGGCCTCGCGGTCCGGGCGGTGCCGGGCGGCGTGTGCGTGCTCGGCGGGACCGTGCTCGGCGTCGGCGTCGGCGCGGTCGCCGGCACGTACGCGGTCTCCGGGATCGAGGTCGTCCCGATCGTCATCCTCGGGCAGGTGCTGTCGGCGTGGCTGCTGGCCGTCGCGTGCCGGGCGCCGCTGCGCCGCGCCGGGACGGGCGGCTCGGTGCTGCGGATCGACGTCGGCGCGGCCCTCGGCGGCTTCCTCATCGCGGTGATCCTCGTCCCGTACCAGGTCAGCGCGCTGCTGCCGATGCCGTTCCCGAACAACCTGCTGCCCGGCGCCGCCGGGATCGCGCTGGGCGCGCTCGCGGCGATCACCGCCGCCCGCGGCGGCCCGCTGCCCGCGCGGGCCCCGCTGCGGGCGCTCACCGCCGGGGCCGCGTCCCTCGCGCTGCTGGCCGGCACGCTCGTGTTCACCGTCGCCGTGCCGGACGGGACGGCGCAGGCGGCGCCCGGCGAGGGCCGGGTCCGGATCATGACCTACAACGTCCACGACGCGGTCAACCAGGACGGGCGGCTCGACCCCGAGGGCATCGCCGACACCATCGAGCAGCAGAAACCGCAGGTCGTCCTGCTGCAGGAGGCCGGGCGGGGCTCGCTGCTGTCCGGCACCGCCGACGTCGGGGTGTGGCTGTCGCGGCGCCTCGGCATGAAGCTGATCTGGGGGCCCGCCGCCGACGGCCAGTTCGGCAACGCGATCCTCACGTCCCTGCCGGTCGTCAGCTCCGGGACCGCCCGCATGCCGAAGGGCGACTGGTCGCAGATCCGCGGGTACGTGTGGGCGCGGCTCGGCGTCGGGGAGACCACGATCGACGTGTGGTCCACGCACCTCGAAGGCGGCGACGGCAACGGCGACGTGCGCGCCATGCAGATCGCGGCGCTGCTGCGCGCGTGGGGCGGCGCGCCCCGCACGGTGATCGGCGGCGACTTCAACACCGGCCCCGGCAGCCCCGAGCTGTCGCGGATGACGCGCGGCACCGACCTGCGCACGGCCGTGATCGGCGCCGACCCGGCCCCGACCACCCCGGACGGCGAGCGGCACGACTGGATCTTCGGTTCGGACGGCATCCTGTTCTCCGACTACGACGTGCCGAAGTCCGACGCGTCCGACCACTACCCGGTCGCGGTGACCGTCCGGATCCAGCGGTAGCGGCGCGGGCGGGCCGCTAGGGTCGTGCGCATGAGCGACACGACGGCCGGTGCCGGGACGGCCGGCACCGGGGCGGTCCGCATCGAGGCGGCCGGCGTCCGGGACGCCGGGGAGATCCTGACCGTCCAGCGGGCCGCCTACACGACCGAGGCGCAGCTGTACGGCGACCCGTTCATCCCGCCGCTCGTGGAGTCGCCCGACCAGGTCCGCGCGGCCCTGCGGGAGACCGGCGGGCTGGTGCTGAAAGCGGTGCTGGACGGGCGCCTCGCCGGCGCCGTCCGCGCCCGGTTCAACGGCCGGACGTGCCTGGTCGGGCGCCTCGTCGTGGCGCCCGACCTGCAGGGCCGCGGGATCGGGCGGCGGCTCCTGCGGGCCGTCGAGGACGCCGCGGCCGGCCGCGCCGACGCGTGCGTCCTGTTCACCGGCCACCTCAGCGACGGAAACCTGCGGCTGTACCGGCGGGCGGGCTACCGGGAGACGCACCGGGAGCGGGTCGCCGCGCACCTCACCCACGTCCACATGCGCAAGACCCTCGAACCCCCGGCGGCGGCGCCCGCGGACCCGATGGCGCCCGCGGAACCGGCAGGGACCGCCGAACCCGCCGAACCGGCCGGGGCCTAGGGTTCGTCCCATGCTGAAAGTGGGACTCACCGGCGGAATCGGGTCGGGCAAGAGCGAGGTGTCGGCGCGGCTGAGCGGGCACGGCGCGGTGGTGATCGACGCCGACCGGATCGCGCGGGAGGTCGTGGAGCCCGGAACCCCCGGCCTGGCCGCGGTCGTCCGCGAGTTCGGCGACGGCGTGCTGCTGCCGTCGGGCGGGCTCGACCGCGCGAAGGTCGGGTCGATCGTGTTCAACGACGCCGACCGCCTCGCCGCGCTCAACGCGATCGTCCACCCCCTGGTGGGGGAGCGGATGCAGGAGCTCATGGACGCCGCGCCCGCAGACGCCGTCGTCGTCTACGACGTCCCGCTGCTCGTCGAGAACGGGCTCAAGGACATGTACGACGTCGTCGTGGTCGTCGACGCCCCCGAGGAGGCGCAGCTCGACCGGCTGACGTCCCGCCGCGGCATGACCGAGGCCGACGCGCGCGCCCGCATGGCGAACCAGGCGTCGCGGGACGAGCGCCGCGCCGTCGCCGACCACGTCATCGACAACTCGGGCGATCTCGGAAAGCTGCACGCGCAGGTCGACGCCCTCTGGGAGGCCCTCGCCGCCCGCGCCGCGCGGGCCTGACCCGCGCCGGTTCCGCCCCCGGCGGACCGTCCGGACAGTGGCCGGATCGGGCGATGTGTCACCTTCGTCACGGGCGGCCGGTGGCACGCGGCGCGCCGCTATAGGCTCGTCGCTATGCACCCCGGGGGATGGTGGCGGACGGCGTGGGCGACGCGGCGTTCGCGCGCGCTCGACGTCCTCATCGCCGTGTCGGCGGCCGCCGCCGACGCCGTGCTCCTGTGGTTCACGCCGCAGCAGGACTTCTGGCTCCCGCCGTGGACGGTGTCGGCGGCCAGCGTGGTCATGGGGCTCGCACTGATCGTCCGGCGGCTGCATCCGGTGGGGCTGGCGGTGTTCGCGGTGGCGTTCGGCACGGTCACCGGCGGCGGCGCCCTCGGCTTCGTCGTCATGCTGTACTCGCTGGCCGCCTACGCGATCTCCCGGCGGACGGTCGTGTCGGTCGCGGTCGCCGGGTACGTCCTGTCCGTCGTGTTCCCCGGTCCGGTGTCCGAGAACGACTCCATCGGCGTCCGCGCGATCTACGCGGTCGCGTTCATCGCCGTCCCGGTGCTGCTGGGCCTCTACATGGGCGCGCGCAAGCAGCTGCTGGTGTCGCTGCAGGAGCGGGCGGCCCGGCTGGAGCGCGAACGCCACCTTCTCGCGGAGCGCGCGCGGGGCGAGGAACGCACCCGTATCGCGCGGGAGATGCACGACGTGGTCGCCAACCGGATCAGCGTCATGGTGGTGCACGCGGGCGCGCTGCGCGCGATCGCCGCCCGCGACCCCGTCCGCGCCGCCGAGACCGCCACCGTGATCGGCGACATGGGCCGGCAGGCGCTGGACGAGCTGCGGCACGTCATCGGGGTCCTGCGGCAGGGCGAGGAGGTCCTCCCGCAGGAGAACGCGACGCTGGAGCACGTCCGGGAGCTGGTGGGGCAGTCGGGCGCCGCGGGGCTGCGGGTGGACCTGGCGGTGCGGGGCGAGGAGCGGCCGATGCCGCCCGCCGTGGGCCGCACGGTGTACCGGCTCGTCCAGGAGGCGCTGACGAACGTCCACAAGCACGCGGGCGCCGCCGACACCCGGGTGGCGCTCGTCCTGCAGCCGGAGGCCGTCGAGGTGGAGGTCGTCAACGGCGTCCCGACGGCGGCGCCCGAGCACGCGCTGCCGAGCGGCGGGAACGGCCTGGTGGGGATGCGGGAGCGGGTCACCGCCCTCGGCGGCGGGTTCGAGGCCGGGCCGTCGGACGGCGGCTGGGCGGTCCGCGCCCGGCTGCCGCTGCCCGCGTCGTAAGCGGCCGGGCCGGGACGGCGGCGCCCGGGGAGCGGCGCACGCCTCCGCCCGCTCGGCTGCCGAATGTCGGACCCCCTGAATACAGTGGGGAGGAGACCAGGGGAGGGGACGAATGCGGCCTGTCACGGATCTGCGGCGCCGTGTGGCGCCGTTCGAGGTCGTCACCGAGATGACGCCGTCGGGCGACCAGCCGCAGGCGATCGCCGAGCTCGCCGGGCGCGTCGACCGCGGCGACAAGGACGCGGTGCTGCTCGGCGCGACCGGCACCGGCAAGACCGCCACGATCGCGTGGCTGATCGAGAAGCTGCAGCGGCCCGTGCTCGTCATGCAGCCGAACAAGACCCTCGCCGCCCAGTTCGCCAACGAGCTGCGCGAGATGCTGCCCGGCAACGCCGTCGAGTACTTCGTGTCGTACTACGACTACTACCAGCCCGAGGCGTACATCCCGCAGACCGACACCTACATCGAGAAGGACTCCTCGATCAACGACGAGGTCGACCGGCTGCGGCACTCGGCGACGAACTCGCTGCTGACGCGGCGCGACACCGTCGTCGTCGCGTCCGTGTCGTGCATCTACGGCCTCGGCACCCCGCAGGAGTACGTCGACCGGATGGTGCGGCTCCACGTCGGGCAGGAGATCGACCGGGACGAGCTGCTGCGCAGGCTCGTGGAGATGCAGTACTCGCGCAACGATCTCGCGTTCACCCGGGGCACGTTCCGGGTGCGGGGCGACACCATCGAGATCATCCCGCAGTACGAGGAGCTCGCCGTCCGGATCGAGATGTTCGGCGACGAGATCGAGAAGCTCGCCACCCTGCACCCGCTGACCGGCGAGGTCATCACCGAGGACGAGGAGCTGTACGTCTTCCCCGCCTCCCACTACGTCGCCGGTCCGGAGCGGATGGAGCGGGCGATCCGCGACATCGAGGCCGAGCTCGAGACGACCCTCGCCGAGATGGAGCGGCGGGGCAAGATGCTCGAGGCGCAGCGGCTGCGGATGCGCACCACCTACGACATCGAGATGATGCGGCAGGTCGGCACCTGCTCCGGCATCGAGAACTACTCGCGGCACATCGACGGCCGCGGCGCCGGCACGGCGCCCAACACCCTCCTCGACTACTTCCCCGAGGACTTCCTGCTCGTCATCGACGAGTCGCACCAGACCGTCCCGCAGATCGGCGCGATGTACGAGGGCGACGCGTCCCGCAAGCGGATGCTGGTCGAGCACGGGTTCCGGCTGCCGTCCGCGATGGACAACCGCCCGCTGAAGTGGGAGGAGTTCCTCGAGCGGATCGGGCAGACGGTGTACCTGTCGGCGACGCCCGGCCCCTACGAGATGGGACGCGTGCAGGGCGACGTCGTCGAGCAGGTCATCCGCCCCACCGGGCTGATCGACCCCGAGATCGTCGTGAAGCCGACGAAGGGGCAGATCGACGACCTCGTCCACGAGATCCGCGAGCGGACCGAGCGCGACGAGCGCGTCCTGGTCACCACGCTCACCAAGAAGATGGCCGAGGACCTCACCGACTACCTGCTCGAACTCGGCATTCAGGTCCGCTACCTGCACAGCGAGGTCGACACGCTGCGCCGCATCGAGCTGCTCCGCGAGCTGCGCGCCGGCGACTTCGACGTGCTGGTCGGCATCAACCTGCTCCGCGAGGGCCTCGACCTGCCGGAGGTGTCGCTCGTCGCGATCCTGGACGCCGACAAGGAGGGCTTCCTCCGCTCCGAGACGTCCCTCATCCAGACGATCGGCCGCGCCGCGCGGAACGTGTCCGGGCAGGTCCACATGTACGCCGACACGGTCACCCCGTCGATGGAGCGGGCGATCGACGAGACCGACCGGCGGCGCGCCAAGCAGCAGGCGTACAACGAGGAGCACGGCATCGAGCCGCAGGCGCTGCGCAAGCGGATCGCCGACATCCTCGACTCCCTCGCCCGCGAGGACGCCGACACCGAGACGCTCATCGGCGGGGCGGGGCGGCAGCAGTCCCGCGGCAAGGCGCCCGTCCCCGGCCTGGCGTCCCGCACCGGGGACGTCGGCCGGCACGCCGCCGACCTGGTGGGGGAGCGGCCCCGCGAGGAGCTCGAGGGCCTCATCGAGCAGATGACCGAGCAGATGCACCAGGCCGCCGCCGACCTGCAGTTCGAGCTCGCCGCCCGGCTCCGCGACGAGATCAAGGAGCTGAAGCGGGAGCTGCGCGAGATGAAGGAGGCCGGCGTCAGCTGACCCGGCCCGGACGGGCCCGCAGGTGGTGCGGGCCCGTCCGGTGCGCGTCACATGTGGGTGCCGCCGTCGATGCGCAGCTCGGTGCCGGTGACGAACGCGCCGTCGTCGGACGCCAGCATCGCGACCACGCCCGCGACCGTCTCGGGCCCCGCGAACCCCTTGCCGATGGCCGGCGCCAGCTTCGCGAACAGGCCCATGTCGGCGTCCTCCGGCAGCCCGGGGCCGCGCCCGGTCGTCATGCCGCTGCTGATCGAGCCGGGCGCCACCGCCACGGCCCGCAGCCCCTGCTTGGCGTACTCGCTCGCCAGCACGTGGGTGAACGACTGGATCCCGCCCTTGGACGCCGCGTACGCCGCCATGTACGGGTGCGCGAAGCTCGCGGACGTCGAGCTGAAGTTCACCACCACGCCCCGGCCGGACTCCAGCAGCGCGGGCAGCGCCTCCCGCGTCACCAGGAACGTCCCGGTGAGGTTCACCCGCAGGACGGTGTTCCAGAACTCGAGGGTCGTCTCGTGCGTGTGCGCCGAGCGCAGGATCCCGGCGGCGTTGACGAGCGCGTCCAGCCCGCCCGGCCCCCGCACGGCGTCCGCGACGCCCGCCCGGACCGCGTCCTCGTCCGCGACGTCCATGACCGCCGTCGTGAGCCGGTCCGCGTGACCGGCCGATCCGGCGCGCTCCGCCGTCTCGGTGAGCCCCTCCTCGTTCACGTCGAACGCCGCGACGCGCCCGCCCTCGGCGAGGATCCGCAGCACGGTGGCCTGCCCGATGCCCGAACCCGCACCCGTGATGATCACCCGGCGACCGTCGAACCGCTCCATGTCGTCCTCCCTCTGCATTTCATGCCCATATGGCACAACGTGCCACGTAGGTACTTTATGCCTAGAGTGGTGGCGTGAACCTGACCGAGCGCCGCAAGGCCGCCACCGAGCTGGAGATCGCGCGCGCCGCCGCGTCCCTGTTCGCCGAGCGCGGCTCGGGCGGGACGACCGTCGAGGCCATCGCCGACCGCGCCGGCCTCTCGCTGCGCACCTTCTACCGCTACTTCCCCACGAAGCAGGACGCCGTCGCGCCGCTGCTGTCGACCGGCGCCCAGCGCTGGCTGGACCTGCTCGCCGCGACGCCGCCCGACGTCCCCCTCGCCCGCGCCCTGGAGAGCGCGGCCGAACGGGCGCTCACCGCCGCCGACGCGGAGCCCGCCGAGCCCTTCGGATGGACGCGCGGCCTGCTGCGCGCCGCCGACGGCGACCCGGCGCTCCGCGCGGTGTGGCTCCGCGTGAACGACGAGACCGAGCGCCGCCTCGTCCCCATCCTCGCCAACCGCGCAGACGGGGGCGACGGGGACGACCGCCTCGACGCGCGGGTCGCTGCTGCGGCGGCGACCGCCGCCATCCGGATCGCGGTCGAGACGTGGGCGCGCGGCGACGGTCCGCCGGTCGGCCCCGGCTCCCCCGCCGACCTCGGCGTCCGCTGCATGCGGCGGCTCACCGCCGGCCTGCACCCGGCCGCCCCGTCCTGAAGCGCCGCGCCCCCGCGCTCGGTGCCGCGGACCCCGGCGCGGAAGGGCGCGGTGCGACGGCCGGAGCGCCAAGGAACACCGTGCGCGAGCTCTGCGCGGTCGCGGGTCAGGCGGGGGCGAAGGACATGATGGTGCGGTCTTCGACGGGGCGGTAGCCCAGCCGCCGGTAGATGGCGTTGCTCGTCGGGTTGGCGAGGTCGGTGAACAGGACGACCTCGCGCGCGCCGGCGTCAAGGGCGGAGCGGGTCACGGCGGCGGTGACGGCGGCGCCGTAGCCGTTGCGGCGGTGCTCCGGCGGCGTGTAGACGGGCGCGACGCGGGCCATTCCGGCGGCGATCCGGGTGCGCGCGGCCATCGACACCGGCGTCCCGCCGCGTTCCCACAGGGCGAGGCCGCCGGTGGCGATGCGGTCGTCGAGGGTGGCGAGGTTCGCGCGGCCGTGCTGCTCGTCCAGCTCGCTGAACGCGACGAACCACGCGCCGGCGACGCCGCGGTCGGCGGCGGTCGCGATGCGGGCCGCGCCGGGCGGCGCCGGGTCGGGGGCGGTGAGCGTGCCGAGCCGGTAGAGGCGCCGCCGCATCGCGACGCGGGCCGAGCCGCCCGTCCGGTGCCGCCACGCGTCGGCGAACGCGTCGGCGACGTCCGGGGCGGCGTGCACGCCGCCGACGGGTCCAGGGAGGACGCCCGCGAGTTCGCGGGCCGCGTCCGGCGGGCAGCCGAGCAGCGGCGGGCGCGGCGGCGTCCACATCGCGATGCCCGCGACGCGGCCGCCGCGGGTCCAGGAGGCGAACAGGACGTCTTTGCGGTCGCCCGGTTCCTGGGCGCGCATGGTCGCGGTGGCCGTGAGGGCCACCGTGTGGACGGCCGGGTCGGCGTGCATGAACGGTCCGGCGGCGGTCAGGAAAGCGTCGAGGTCGCGCGTCAGCGTCCAGCCCATCGCCCCAGTCTGGACGACGCCGGACGGCCCGCGCATCCGGATATCCGGTCGTCCCGCGGCGCCCGGCCCCCCTACGATCGCGCCATGGATGTCGAGGTGCGGACGGCGCGCGACGGCGACCTGGCGGCCCTCCCGGAGATCGAGCGGGGCGCGGACGGGGTGTTCCGGGCGGTCGGCATCGTGTTCCCGCCCGGCCCCACCGTGATCGAGGAGCTGATCGGGACGGACGCCGAAATCGTCGTCGCGGGCGACCCGCCGGTGGGGTTCGCCGCGGTCCGCGGTGTCGACGGCGCGGCCCACCTGGAGCAGATCGCGGTCCGCGCCGACCTCACCGGCCGGGGCATCGGCGTGCCGCTGCTGCGGGCCGTCCTGGCGCGGGCGGCGGCCGCCGGGTCGCCGGGCGTGAGCCTGCTGACGTTCCGGGACGTCCCGTGGAACATGCCCTGGTACGAGCGGCACGGGTTCGCCGAGCTGCCCGAGGAGCGGTGGGGGCCTGGCCTGCGGGCGCACTGGGACGCCGAGATCGAGGCGGGCCTGCACCGGCTGGGCCCGCGCGTGGTCATGTGGGCGCCGCTCCGCTGACGCGGCGCCGCATCCGCCGCAGCAGCCGGTAGACCGTCCATACCGCCAGCAGCAGGAGGAGCAGCGCCACGATCGGGGCGAGGATCGCCAGCACGCTCATGCCGAGCGACGCGGTGTCCTCCGCGGTGCTGACGACCGGGGCGCCGAAGCCGAACGTGCCGCCGTCGATCACCGGTCGCACCGACGCCTTGACGGCGTGCACCGCGAGCGCGGCCACGATGCCGAGCACCCAGCCGATCCACGCGTGCTCCTGCATGAACGACGACGTCTCGATCCGCGCGTCCAGCCGCTCCGCCGCGTCCGTGGCGGCGAACACGGCCCCGCCCGCCGCCGGACGGACGAGCGTCTGCACGGCGTCGTTGACCGTGTCGACCGCCGGGATCTTGTCCAGGACGACCTCGGCGGCGAGCAGCACCGCGAGCCCGGCCAGCACCCAGCCGTTCGTCAGCCACCCGAACTCGGCGGGCAGCCGGACGAGGTCGGTGAAGCGGGCCAGGAGCCCGACGACGAGCACCGGGATGTAGGCGTTCAACCCGGCGGCGGTCGACAGGCCGAGGCCGGTCAGGGTCGCGAGCATCGTCCAAGGCCCCCGTATCGTTGTTCTCCTAGGACGTGGGCGCCCCCCATCCGGGTTCCGGGCGGAGGCGTCCGGCACAAGAGGACAGGGGGGACGATGACGAGCCCGGGGGCGTGGCTGCGAGGTCTGCGAGGACGGCTCGGCGACCGGACGCTCTCCGCGGCCGCGCTGGTCGCGCTGCTGGCCCTGGCGGTCGTCCCGCTGGTGGCGCTGCCGGCGGTGCGGTGCGAGGTGTTCGGGAGCGGCTGCCGCGAGCCGGCACCGGACGTCCGCGCCGACCCGGTCGTGGCGGCGAAGCCGTCGGTCACCCCCGTCCAGGCGGCCGTGCGGGGCGGGTACGCGGCGCTCGGCGACTCCTACTCGTCCGGCCTCGGCGCCGAGGCCACCGTCGCCGACCGCAACCCGCTGAACCGCTGCCACCGGACGTCCGAGGCGTACTACCACGGGGTCGCGGCGGCGTTCGAGTTCGCCGGGGGCAGCGCGTTCTGGGCGTGCTCGGGGGCGACCACCGACGACGTCCTGGACGGCAAGGGCGGCGAGCCCCCGCAGATCGGCCGGATCGGCGCCGGCACCAGCCTGGTCACGATCAGCATCGGCGGGAACGACGTCGGCTTCTCCAAAATCCTCGCGGGCTGCGTGGTGAAGCTGCCGTGGAGCGACGCCTGCACGAAGCAGGGCGTCGACATCGCCGCGCGGATGGCCGAGCTGCGGCAGGAGCTGCCCGCCCTGATCGACCGGCTGCGGGAGCGGGCGCCGCGGGCCCGGATCGTCCTGATGGGCTACCCGAAGGCGTTCTCCGAGGTGGACGGCGCGCCCGGCGACAACATCACCGTCGGCGACCAGCGGTGGCTGAACGCCCGCACCTACGAGCTGGGGAAGCTGATCGAGCAGGCGGCCGCCGAGGCCGACGCGGAGATCGCGGCGGCGGGCGCGCCCGGCAGCGTCGAGTTCGTGGACGCCTACAGCGCGTTCGCCGGCCACGAGGCGGGCAGCCGCGACCCGTACATGAACGGGCTCACCGTCGACCTGTCGGCGTTCAAGGCCGAGCCGCGCAGCTTCCACCCGACCGCGAAGGGCCACGACGCCCTCGCCCGCCTGTTCGCCGAGCAGATCAAGAAGGGGCCCGGCCGGCCCCTCACCTGAGCGGAGCGGACGTGCGCCGCGCCGGGGCGAACCCGCGGCCCTCGACGTGACGGCCTCCGGCGCAACGGGCATGAAGGGACCGAACGGGAGGTTCCGATGTCCGTCACGCTGGCCCTCGCCGGAGACACGATGCTGGGGCGCGGCGTCGCCGAACGCGTCGCCGCCGACCCGGGCGGCCTGTTCTCCGCCGAGGTGCGGGACGCCGTCGCCGGGGCCGACCTCGCCGTCCTGAACCTCGAATGCTGCGTCTCCGACCGGGGGCGGCGATGGGACCCGGCGCACAAGGCGTTCCACTTCCGCGCGCCGCCGGCCGCCGCCGAGGTCCTCGCCGGGCTGGGCGTCGACTGCGTCACGCTCGCCAACAACCACGCCCTCGACTACGGCCCCGACGCCCTCGCCGACACCCTCGGCCACCTCGCCGCCGCGGGCGTCCGGACCGTCGGCGCCGGACGGGACCGCGACGAGGCCCGCGCACCGGCCGTCCTGGAGGCGGGCGGCCTGCGCCTGGCGGTCGTCGGCGTCACCGACCACCCCGCCGACTTCGCCGCCGCGCCCGGCCGGCCGGGCGTCGCCCACGCCGACCTGGGGGCCGGCGTGCCCGGGTGGCTCCTCGACCTCGTGCGCGACCTGCGCGCGTCCCACGACGCCGTCCTCGTCACGCCGCACTGGGGCCCGAACATGACGTCCGAGCCGCTCCCGTACGTCCGGCGGGCCGCCGGGGCGTTGCTGGAGGCGGGCGCGACGCTGGTCGCCGGGCACTCCGCCCACGTGTTCCACGGCGTCGCCGGCCCGGTCCTGTTCGACCTCGGCGACTTCATCGACGACTACGCCGTGGACGGGCTCCTCCGCAACGACCTGGGGCTGCTCTTCCGCGTCGCCCTGGACGGGCGCGGCCCGTCCGGTGTCGAGGCGATCCCGCTCCGCCTCGACTTCGCCCGCACCCGCCTCGCCGACGGCGCCGACCGCGCCTGGATCGCGGGCCGCCTCACCGAAGCCTGCGCGGCGTTCGGCACCCGGGTCGCGGCGCGCGGCGCGCACGGGCCGCTGACCATCGCGCCCTGACACCCGCGCGATGTTCCGGGCGGGGCCGCGCCGCCCGCGCGAGGCCCCGGGCCGGCGGGGCGGGTCAGCGCAGGTCGCCGGCCTCGTGCAGCCGGTCGAAGATGATCTGGTCGACGGGGGAG
Source organism: Actinomadura sp. WAC 06369 (assembly GCF_003947565.1). Lineage (NCBI taxonomy): Bacteria > Bacillati > Actinomycetota > Actinomycetes > Streptosporangiales > Thermomonosporaceae > Actinomadura > Actinomadura sp. WAC 06369. Next base: position 29,208 of record NZ_QHJN01000089.1, read on the forward strand.
ACCCGGTCGCGGTCGCGGTAGGACAGCCAGCCGACCTCCTCGATCTCGTTGCACGGGACGGGTGTGCCCCGGTGGTCGGCGGTGTAGCACGTCATGCGGACGGTGACGCCGGACGCGTGCCCGTGCGCCTGCGCCCGGAACGTCCCGAAGTGCCGGACGCTGTCGGGCTCGATGGCGACGGCGAGTTCCTCCCCGATCTCGCGGACGAGGGTGTCGAGGTCGGTCTCGCCGGGCTCGCGCTTGCCGCCCGGGAGGTAGTAGACGTCCTTGCCGCGCGATCGGGTGCCGAGCACCCTGCCGTCCTCCAGATGGATCCACGCGATCTTGTCAATGGTCTTGATCAACCGGGTTCCCCCGTCGGTCGCCGTCGTTCGTCCCCCGCGTCCATCATCGCAATTCTCACGCCCCGGCGCCTTCGAGTTCCGTGCGGCGGCCGCCCCTGATCGCGTCACGATCGGACGTCCCGGACGGCACGGCGCGCGCCGGCGCGGGCCACCGGCCTGCCCGCCTTACTCCCGCGATGGCGTTTTGACTCTTTCGGTTAACGTAACCTGACCGCAAAGCAACCCCCTGACCAGCGCAAACCCGTGCTCGGCAATGGACGGCGCCGCTGAGCAACTCCCCGGCAGACCCCTTGACGGAGGCCCCCTTGTGCGACTTCGACGAGCCTGACCTCTTCACGGACGAGTCCCTCATCGACGACCCCCACCCGTACTACGACCGCCTTCGGGGGGAGTGCCCGGTCCGGATCGAGCCCCACCACGGCGTCGCCGCGGTGACCGGCTACGACGAGGCCGTCGAGGTGTTCCGGGATCCCGCGGGCTACTCGTCGGTCAACGCGGTGACCGGGCCGTTCCCGAGCCTGCCGTTCGAGCCGGAGGGCGACGACATCGGGGCGCTCATCGAGAAGTACCGCGACCGGTTCCCGATGAACGAGCACCTGGTGACCCTGGACCGGCCGCAGCACACCGCGCACCGGGCGCTGCTGCGCAAGCTGCTGACCCCGCGGCGGCTGCAGGAGAACGAGGCGTTCATGCGGCGCCTGGCCGACCGCCAGATCGACGAGTTCTTCGACCGGGGCCGCTGCGAGCTGATGGGCGACTACGCCAAGCCGTTCTCGCTGCTCGTCATCGCGGACCTGCTGGGCGTCCCGGAGGAGGACCACCGGAGCTTCCGGGCGCAGCTCGCGAGCGGGTCGGCGCCGCTGGAGAACGGCGAGGTGCCCATCGCCAACCCGCTGGAGTTCCTGGAGGAGCGCTTCACCGCCTACGTCGAGGACCGCCGCCGCGAGCCCCGCGAGGACGTCCTGACCTCGCTGGCCACCGCCCGCTTCCCCGACGGCACGCTGCCGGAGGTGGCCGACGTGGTCCGGGTGGCCTGCTTCCTGTTCGCGGCCGGGCAGGACACCACGGCCCGGCTGCTCACCTCCGCGTTCCGCATCCTCGTCGACCGGCCCGACCTGCAGCGGCTCCTGCGGGACGAGCGCGACCGCGTCCCCGCGTTCGTCGAGGAGACGCTGCGGATGGAGAGCCCGGTCAAGAGCGGCTTCCGCCTCGCCCGGACGCCCGGGACGCTCGGCGGCGTCGACGTCGCCCCCGGGACCACGGTCATGGTGCTCAACGGCGCGGTGAACCGCGACTCCGCCCGGTTCGAGTGCCCGCACGAGTTCCGCGTCGACCGCCCCAACGTGCGCGAGCATCTGGCGTTCGGACGCGGCGTGCACACCTGCCCGGGCGGCCCGCTCGCCCGCATCGAGGCACGCGTCAGCATCGAGCGGTTCCTGGACCGGACGTCCGGCATCACCGCCGTCGAGGCCGAGCACGGCCCGCCCGAGGACCGCCGCTACTCCTACGAGCCGACCTACATCCTGCGCGGCCTCAACGACCTGCACCTCGAGTTCACGCCGGTCACCGAGTCCTGAACGGATGGTCGTGAACGCGCGGTCGTGCGGACGGGGGCCCGGCGGGCGCGGCCCCCGTCCGCCGGTCAGCCCTCGGTGATCCGGTTGAGCCGGTCCACGGCGTCGGCGAACTCCTGCACCATGTCGTAGACCACCTGGCGGGCGGGCTTGACGGTGTTCATCAGCCCGACGCACTGGCCGACGAAGTAGTTCGCGAGCTGCCGGGCCCCCGGGTTGCCGGACTCGGCGACCTTGTTGATCTGCCGCATGGCCCTCTCGGCGACGATCATCTGCAGCGGCATGCCGAGGGCGCCGGGGCTCGCGGAGCCCTCCCACTCGTCCGTCCAGGCCGACCGGAGCTGCCGGGCGGGCTTGCCGGTGCGGGACCGGGAGCGGATCGTGTCGCGGGACGTCGCGGCGAGCATCTTCTCCTTGACGGAGGGCGGGGTCTCGGCCTCCTCGGTGGTGAGCCAGACCGAGCCGCACCAGACGCCGGACGCGCCGAGGGCCAGGGACGCGGCCATCTGGCGGCCCGTCGCGATCCCGCCCGCCGCGAGGACGGGGACCGGCGCGACCTCGTCGACGATCTCGGGGACCAGCACCATCGTGGAGATCTCGCCGGTGTGCCCGCCCGCCTCGCCGCCCTGCGCGACGATGAGGTCGGCGCCCGCGGCGACCTGCCGGCGGGCGTGCTCGGCGGTGCCGACGAGCGCGGCCACCGGGACGCCCGCCGCGCGGGCCTTCTCCACCATGAGCGGCGGGGGAGTGCCGAGCGCGCTGGCGATGAGCCCGATCGGATGGGCGAGGGACACGTCGATCAGCTCGGACGCGCCCTTCTTCGTCACCTGCGTGCCGCCGCGGACGTTCGAGCGCTTCGCCTTCTCGAAGTCCGGCGGCGGGACGTCGTACTTCTCGAACAGGCCCGCGAGGAAGGTCCAGTGCTCCTCGGGGATCGCGGCGAGCATGTCGTCCAGCCCGCCGCCCCGCTCGGCCGACGCGTCGATCTTGCCGGGGACGAGGACGTCCACGCCGTACGGCCGCCCGCCCACGTGGTCGTCGATCCAGCGGAGCTCTTCCTCCAGGCGGTCGGGCGTGTAGGCCACCGCGCCGAGGACGCCGAAGCCGCCCGCGTTGGTGACGGCGGCGACGACGTCGCGGCAGTGGCTGAAGGCGAACAGGGGGAACTCGATGCCGAAACGGCGGCAGACCTCGGTGTCCATGCCCGGCACGCTACTAAACCGAATGTCATTCGGTCCAGGGGCGGAACAGCACGTACGCCTCCCCCTCGTCCGGATGGACGAACGCCGCGCGCAGCGGGAGGCCCTCGCGCAGCTCCGCGCGGTCGACGCCGTCCAGCCGGGCGTGCAGCCACGGCCCCTCGGCCAGCTCGACCAGCGCGAGGAACGCGGGCGGCGGGACGGAGCCGTCCGCGGCCGGGCGCCCGTGCGTGACGGTCCAGGAGACGAGGACCGCCTCGCCGCTCGCGTCCGCCCACTCGAGCTCCGTGCCCCCGCAGCCGGGGCAGTCGCCCGCGTCGGGGGCCAGCCGGTGGTCGCAGGCCGCGCAGCGCTTCAGCACGAGCCGGTCGGCGGCGGCGCCGTCGAAGAACGGGTCGGTGCGGCCGTCGCGCCGCAGAACGCCGATGTCCATCGGGTCAGGCTCCCTTCGGGTGCGGGCTGACGATCAGCGTGGAGTGGTGGTCGAGGATGCCGCCGTTGCCGCTGACGAGGATCACGTCGTTGGCGGGCGCCTGCCGCTCGCCGCCGTCCCCGCGGGCCTGGATCACGGCCTCCGACAGCGGCGTCATGCCCCACATGTAGTACGCCGACAGCTGCCCGCCGCCGGTGTTGGTCGGCAGCGACCCGCCCGGACCGAGGGCGCCGGACGCCGCGAACGCGCCGCCCTCGCCCTTGGCGCAGAAGCCGTAGTCCTCCAGCGACACCAGGACCGTGTACGTGTAGCAGTCGTACAGCTCGCACACCGTGACGTCCGCCGGGGTGATGCCCGCCATCTTCATCGCGGTGGCCCCGGACGCGGCGGCGCCGGTCGTCAGGCCCCACTCGCTGCCGCGTCCGGGGCCACCGCGATGAAGATGGCGGGCATCACCCCGGCGGACGTCACGG
>NZ_QHJN01000090.1:0-33123 GCF_003947565.1 Actinomadura sp. WAC 06369
GAACGGCACGGGGGGCTGGGGGGAAGGGGGCAGGAACGCCACAACAGCCTAGATTAGCTGCGGTTCCGGCATTCCGCCCCTCTCGCCGGGGTGACGCCGGGGAATGCGGCCGGTCATGGCAAGGTTGTGCGAGTGGGGACGACGATGTCCCGCCCCCTTGAACAGCCGAGCGTCAGCACAGGAGCACCCACCGTGTCGTTGCCACCTCTGGTCGAGCCCGCAGCGGAGCTCACCCGCGACGAGGTCAACCGCTACTCGCGGCACCTGATCATCCCCGACGTCGGAATGACCGGTCAGAAGCGACTCAAGAACGCGAAGGTCCTGGTCGTGGGCGCGGGCGGCCTCGGCTCCCCGGCCCTGCTGTACCTGGCCGCCGCGGGCGTCGGCACCCTCGGCGTCATCGACTTCGACGTCGTCGACGAGTCGAACCTGCAGCGGCAGATCATCCACCGGCAGTCGTCCCTCGGCAAGCCGAAGGTCGAGTCCGCCGCCGACACCGTCCGTGAGATCAACCCGCTGATCGACGTCGTGGTCCACAACACGGCGCTCGACCGCGACAACATCATGGACATCTTCTCCGGCTACGACCTCATCCTGGACGGCACCGACAACTTCGCCACCCGCTACATGGTGAACGACGCGGCCGTCCTGCTCGGCAAGCCGTACGTGTGGGGCTCCATCTACCGCTTCGACGGCCAGGCGTCGGTGTTCTGGGCCGAGCACGGCCCGTGCTACCGCTGCCTGTACCCCGAGCCCCCGCCGCCCGGCATGGTCCCGTCGTGCGCCGAGGGCGGCGTCCTGGGCGTCCTGTGCTCGTCCATCGGGTCCATCCAGGTCAACGAGGCCATCAAGCTGCTGGCCGGCATCGGCGAGCCCATCGTCGGCCGCCTGATGATCTACGACGCCCTGGAGATGACGTACCGCTCGGTCAAGGTCCGCAAGGACCCCGAGTGCCCGCTCTGCGGCAAGAACCCCACGCAGACCGAGCTGCTCGAGGACTACGAGGCGTTCTGCGGCGCCGTGTCCGACGAGGCCACCGCGGCCGCCAAGGACTCGACGATCTCCGTGCACGACCTCAAGGCCATGCAGGACCGCGACGACGACATCTTCCTCGTCGACGTCCGCGAGCCGAACGAGTACGAGATCGTCTCGATCCCGGGCGCGACCCTCATCCCGAAGGGCGAGTTCCTGAACGGCTCGGCCCTCGAGCGGCTGCCGCAGGACAAGAAGATCGTCCTGCACTGCAAGTCGGGCGTCCGCTCCGCCGAGGCGCTCGCCGTGGTGAAGAGCGCCGGCTTCGGCGACGCCGTCCACGTCGGCGGCGGCGTCGTGGCCTGGGTCAACCAGATCGACCCGAGCCTCCCGTCCTACTGACGCGCCCGACCGGCGCGTCCGGCCGGACGCAGCCGAAGCCCCCGGAACCGCACGGTTCCGGGGGCTTCGCATTCCGGGGGCTTCGCATTCAGGGGGCGGGGCCGCCCCGGGCGTCAGCGGCGGAGGGCCGCGCCGCCGCGGGACGCCAGGGCGACGGCGAGCGCGGCGGCGGCCAGGGCGGCGGCCAGCGCCATGAGGGGGCCGGTCCCGGCGCCGTCCGCGACGAGGCCGCCCGCGAAGGCGCCGAGGGCGATGCCGCCGTTGAAGACGCCGACGAACAGGGCGGTGACGCGCTCGGCGTCGTCCGGCGCCGCCGCGAGCAGCCACGTCTGCACGCCGACCGACACGCCGCCGTAGGCGAGCCCCCACACGACCATGAGGGCGGACGCGCCCGCGTGCGTCGTCCCGAGCAGCGGGACGAGCGCGGCGGCCCCGGCGACTCCGGCGGCGAGGACGGCGAGGGTGGCGCGGGGCGCGTGCGGGGCGCGCAGGCCCGCGGCGACGTTGCCCGCGACGCCCGCGATCCCGTACAGGAGCAGCAGCGTCCCCACCGCCCCGGGGCCGAGCCCCGCGGTCTCCTCCAGCACCGGACGGACCAACGTGTACGCGGCGAAGTGCCCGGTGACCAGCAGGGCCGTGACGGCGAGGCCCGTCGCGACGGCCGGGCGCCCGCCGACCCGGCGCGCGGCACGGCCCCCGGGCGTCCGGCCGGGTGCCGGGAGGCGCGGCAGCAGCGCGGCCATCGCGGCCGCGACGGCGGCCGCGAGGCAGGCGACGGCGACGAACGCGGCCCGCCACCCCGCCGCCGCCTCGACGAACGCGGCCGCCGGCACCCCGAGGACGGACGCCGCCGCGACCCCGCCGAAGATCGTCGACGTCGCGGCGGCCACGGCGGGCGGCGGGACGAGCCGGGGCGCGAGGCCCGCGGCGAGCGCCCACACGCCGCCCATGCCGAGCCCGACGAGGACGCGGGCCGCGAGCAGGACGCCGAAGTTCGGCGCCCACGCGGCGAGCAGGTTCGCCGCCGCGAGCAGCAGCATGAGGACGATCAGGGCGGTGCGGCGGTCGGCGCGGCCGGCGGCGCGCGGGACGAGCGGGGCGGTCACCGCGGCGACGACGCCGGTGACGGTGAGGGTCCAGCCGGCGGCGCCCGCGCCGACCCCGAGGGACGCGCCGATCGGCGTGAGCAGGGCGACGGGCGCCATCTCGGCGGTGACGACCGTGAACGTGCCGGCCGCGACCGCGGCGACGGACGCGCGGCCCCCGGCGCGCGCGTCCGCCCGGGCCGGCTTGTCGGAGACTTCGTGCATGCCGTCCATCCCACGGCCGGGGCGGGCGCCGAACAACGGCCGATCCCTCATGCTTCAATGAGCCGGGCTCATCGATGCAGGCGGGAGGGGGTCGCCGTGGCGGGGCTGGAGATCCGGGAGCTGGAGTGCTTCCTCGTGCTGGCCGAGGAGCTGCACTTCGGACGGGCGGGCGAGCGCCTCTACGTGTCGCAGAGCCGGGTCAGCCAGCTGCTGCGGTCGCTGGAGACCCGGATCGGCGCGCGGCTGGTCGAGCGGACGAGCCGCCGGGTGCGGCTGACGGCGTTCGGGGAGGCGTTCGCGGCGTCGCTGCGGCCCGCCTACGGCGCCCTCGCGGGGGTCGTCGAGGAGGCGCGGGCGACCGCCCGCGGGCGCACCCGCGTCGGTTTCCAGGGCGCGGTGTACGAGCAGGTCACACGGGCGATCGCGGAGCTGCGCCGGGACCGGCCGGAGCACCGGGTCGACATCGCCGAGCTCCCGCTCAGCGACCCGTTCGGGGCGCTGCGGCGCGGCGAGGTGGACGCGGCGGTGGTGCTGCTGCCCGTGCGGGAGCCCGATCTCACGGTCGGCGCGGTGTTCTCGCGGCGGCCGCTGACGCTGGCCGTCCCGGCCGGGCATCCGTTCGCGCGCCGGGCGCGGCTGGCGGCCGAGGACCTCGCCCGCACCGCGCTGATCCCGGTGGAGGGGCCGGCGCCGGACTACTGGCGGCGGTTCCACTGCCCCGCGACGACGCCGGACGGCCGCGCGATCCCGCACGAGGACGGCGTCCGCACGCTGCAGGAGGGGCTCACGCAGGTCGGGGCGGGACGCGGCGCGATGCTGCTGTGCGACGCGACGGCGCGCCTCAACCGGCGCGGCGACGTCGCGTTCGTCCCGGTCGGGGGCCTGCCGGAGTCGGCGCTCGGGCTGGTGTGGGCCGGGGACGGGACGGCCGCGGCGCGGGCGCTCGCCGCGGCGGTTCAGGCGTCGGACGGCGGCGTGTAGGGCAGGTGCAGGATCCCGCCGAGTTCGGCGAGCATGAGCTCGAACATCGGCTCGGGGTCGTCGAGGGCGAACTCGAGGTGGCCGAAGACCTCGAGGCTGACGCCGCCCTGCAGGCGGATCCAGCACTTGAGGAACTGCAGGACGACGCCCAGCGGGAGCGAGACGCCGAGGTCGGCGCGGTAGCGGGCGAGCTGCTCGCGCAGGCCGGCGGGGATGTCCTCGTCGGCCGGGACGGGGAACGGCCGCTTCTGCCACAGGTCGAGGAACAGCGACATGAACGTCCAGCCGAAGCGGCGGGCGCACTCCTGGGCGAAGTCCGTCTCGTCCCGGTGGCCGGCGCCGCGGACGGGGACGCCGAACAGCAGCCCGTACTCGCGGGGGTGCGCGAGGGCCCAGCGGCGGAACTGCCGCGCGACGGCCAGGAACTTGGCGCTCATGTCGTCCGGCGGGACGGCCTTGGCGGCGCCCATCAGCTCGGCGGTGAGCTCGGTGAAGATCTCGCCGATGAGGTGGCGGAGCAGTTCGCCGTGGCTGCCGAAGTAGCGGTACAGGGCGGGCGCCGTCATCCCCATCTCGCGGGCGATGGCGCGGAGCGTCACCGCGTCCGGCCCCTGCTCGATGAGGATGCGGCGGGCGGTGTCGGAGATCTCCCGGACCGTCGCCGCCCGCACCCGGTCTCGCCGTGTCGCCACCTGCGTCGCCCTCCCTCCGTCCGCCGGCCGCCCCCGGCCGTCCCCGCATGATCCCGCAAAAACACCATTGACGAAAGTGAACGCCGTATGCCAAGTTTACGGCGTTCGCAGTTAACGGCATTCACTCTTGTGACCGAGTGTAATGGGGGTCAACGGTGTTCGACCGATGGGGACGATGGGTGGACCGCCGCCGCCGGTGGGTGCTCGCCGTCGCGGGCGCCGCGCTGGTGTTCGCGGGCGTGTGGGGAACCGGCGTGTTCGGCGCGCTGTCCCCGACCGGCGGCTTCGACACGCCGGGCAGCGAGAGCGCCCGGGCGGCGGCGATCGCCGAACGCGACCTCGGGCGGGACGCCGCCGACGTCGTCGTCCTGTACCGGGGCGGCACGACCGTCGACGACCCCGCGTACCGGACGGCCGTCGAGGCGGCCCTCGCCGACCTGCCGGCGGACGAGATCGCCTCGACCGCCACCTACTGGACGACCCGGGCGCCGCAGTTCGTCAGCGAGGACCGCACCGGCACCTACGCCGTCCTGCGGCTGGCCGGGGCGGACGACGCGGAGCGCGAGGAGAGCTACGAGGCGGTCCGGGACGACCTGACCCGGGTCGGCGGCGGGCTCACCGCGCAGGTCGGCGGGGCCGTCGCCACGAACGTCGCGATCAACGAGCGGGTGTCGGGGGACATCGCGCGCGCCGAACTGACGGCGATGCCGGTGCTGCTCGTGCTGCTGGTGCTCATCTTCGGCGGGCTGGTCGCGGCGAGCCTGCCGCTGCTGGTCGGGGGCCTGGCGATCCTCGGCTCGTTCACCGCCCTGCACGTCCTGACCTACCTGACGGACGTGTCCGTCTTCGCCGTGAACATCACGACGTTCCTCGGGCTCGGCCTCGCCATCGACTACGGGCTGTTCATGGTGAGCCGGTACCGCGAGGAGATCGCCCGCCGCGACCGCGCCGACGCGCTGGCCGCCACCATGGCCACGGCCGGGCGGACGGTCGCCGTCTCCGGCGTCACGGTCGCGGTGTCGCTGTCCGGGCTGCTGCTGTTCGACCAGAACTTCCTGCGCTCGATGGGCTACGGCGGCATCGCCACCGTGTTCGTCTGCATGATCGGCGCGCTGACCGTGCTGCCCGCGCTGCTCGCCGTCCTCGGGCCTCGCGTCAACGCGCTGTCGTTCCGCCGCCGCGGGACGAACCGCGGCGCGCGCGGCGAGGGCTGGTGGGGACGGCTCGCGCACAGCGTCATGCGCCGCCCGGTGGTCTACGCCGTCGCGACCGTCGCGCTCCTGCTCGCCCTCGGAGCCCCCTTCCTGCGCATCAACTGGGGCGGCGTGGACGCCAAGGTCCTGCCGGCGGACGCGGAAGCCCGGGTCGTCGCGGAAGCCCTCGAGACGGACTACCCGCGCAACGCGACGAGCCCCGTCGAGGCCGTGGTGACCGGGACGTCCGACCGGGCCGCGATCCAGGCGTACGGGGACCGGCTGGCCGCCCTCGACGGCGTCACCGGCGCCGCCGTCACCGGCTCGAACGGCGACGGCACCACCACCCGCATCGCGCTCGCCTACACCGCCGATCCGAACTCCGCCGCGGCCCGCGACCTGGTCGAACGCGCCCGGGACGTCCCGCCGCCGCCCGGCGCTGACGCGCACGTCGGGGGCGCCACCGCGGCCGTCGTCGACCAGCTCGCGAGCGTCGGCGCGACGCTGCCGCTGGTCGGGCTGCTCGTCGGCGCGGCGACGTTCGCGCTGCTGTTCCTGGCGTTCGGGTCGGTGGTGCTGCCGCTCAAGGCGATCGCGATGAACGCGCTGTCGCTCGCCGCGGCGTTCGGCGTCGTCGTGCTGGTCTTCCAGGACGGCAACCTGTCCGGCCTCCTGGACTTCACCGCCACCGGGGCGATCGCGCCCGCGATGCCGATCCTCATGCTCGCGATGCTGTTCGGCATCTCGATGGACTACGAGGTGTTCCTGCTGTCGCGCGTCCGCGAGCAGTACGACCTCACCGGCTCCAACACGGCGGCGGTCGCGGCCGGCGTGCAGCGCACGGGCGCCGTCATCACCAGCGCGGCGCTGCTGTTCATCGTGGTCATCGGCGCGTTCGCCACGTCCGGCATCACGTTCATCAAGATGACGGGCGTCGGGATGGTCGTCGCGATCATCGTGGACGCCACGGTCGTGCGGGCCCTGCTCGTCCCGGCGACGATGCGGCTGCTCGGTCGCGCGAACTGGTGGGCGCCCGGCCCGCTCGCCCGGTTCTACGGCCGGTACGGGATCCGGGAGGGCGACGCCCCCGCCGGCACGCCCGCCGGCACGCCCGCCGGACTCGGGCCCGAACCGGCGCCGCCGGTGCCGGTCCGCTGACCGTCCGGACAAGGGAAACGCACCACCAACTGAGCGAAAGCGCTTGTGCTCGCCCATGAGCGGGGAGAGACTGAACGCGATTCGCCCGGCTGCCCGCGCGTGACGCGCAACCGCGACGGAGCCCGCCCGGCGTGCACTCTCACCGCTCATGGGACGTTCCCTTGGAGGCATCACCATGCCCGTGCAGGCGATCACCGAGGCCGAAGAAGCCCTCGGACACCTGGAGCACCTCACCGACGTGCTGCGCTCGCGCGGCTGGACGGTCGAGGTCTCGGCCCACGCGGACCGCTGGCCGAGCGCTCTGGTCGCCAACCCCGACATGCCCGCGATGAACGAGTCGGTCATCGCCGTCCAGGAGGGCCCCGACCGGCTCTGGACGTACTACTACGGCTGGGGCGAGCGCATCGCGCCCTGCACGGACGCGCCCGCCGCGGCCGCCGCGCTCGTCCGGGTCCTGGCCGTGCGGCGGGACGGCTAGCGGGACGTCCGGCGGGGCGTCCGGCGGGCGTCCGACACGCCCCGCCCAACCGCCGTGTGGCCGTCTCTTGACCAGGTCAGGGCATGTGAGTCGTGCGGCCTTCACTCTCCGTGAGGATGATCGTGAGCCACCGGTCATCGCGGACCGGTACCTACGGAGAGGAACACCCATGCGACTGCCCACCCGGGCCGCCGTCACGCTGGCCGCGGCCGGCGCCGCCCTGCTGCCGTTCGCCGCGCCCGCCATGGCCTGCCCCGAGGACGACCACGGCGGCAAGGGCCACCACGGCTGGGGTCACGGCAAGGGCCACCACGACGGCGGCCACCACGGCAAGGGCCACCACGGGGACGGCCACCACGGGGACAAGGGCGGCCACCACGCGCGCAAGCACGTGGTCGGCGGCCCGACGTACGTGTACGACCCCTACTTCAAGAAGGTCGACACGCAGGTCGTCACCGAGCTCGACAAGCACGGCACGACCGTCCGGTTCAAGGTCGCCCACATGCCGAAGAAGTACTGGGGCAAGACGATGGGCACGCACGTCCACGAGAACAAGTGCGGTGTGAAGCCCGACTCGTCCGGCCGCCACTACCAGAACCCGGACGCCCGCAAGCACACCCCGCTCCGCAAGAAGGAGATCTGGCTCGACTTCAAGGTCGAGAAGGGCGGCAAGGGGTACGCGACGGCCCGGGTGCCGTGGCGCGTCGACAAGAAGGACGCCCGTTCGGTCGTCATCCACCAGCACCGCACCGACCCGAAGACCGGCGACGCCGGCAAGCGCCTGATCTGCACGGACGCGGTGTTCTTCTAACCGCGGCGCGTGCCTGCGTGCCCGTCGCCGCGACCCGGCGGCGGGCACCGCCGTCACGCGGACTTGCGGCCGCGGCCCTTGGCAGGCTCCTTCTTCGCCGTCTCCTTCTTCGTCCCCCCGGACGCCTTCTTGCGGGCCGGGGCCTTCTTCGCCGGCGCCTTGCGCGCCGCCTTCTCCCCCGCCCCCGCGCCGCCGCGGCTCTTCTTCGCGGCCTCCACGCTGGCCCGCAGCGCGCTGAGCAGGTCGGCCGCGGGCTCCTCCTCGGCCTCCTCGGCGGGCCGCGCCACCTCCCGCCCCTCGACCTTCGCGTCGATGACGGCCTGCAGCGCCTCCCGGTAGGCGTCCTTGTACTCCGACGGGTCGAAGTCGCCCTCCATCGACTCGATCAGCGACGTCGCCATCGACAGCTCCTGCTTGCGGACCTCGATGTCCTCCTCCAGGAACGGGAAGTCGGGGGTGCGGACCTCGTCCGGCCACAGCATCGTCTCCAGGACGAACACGCCGCCGCGCACCCGCAGCGTCGCCAGCGACTCCCGCTGCCGCAGCGCGATCTTCACGATCGCGACCTGCCCCGAGTTCTCCAGCGCGTCCCGCAGCAGCACGTACGGCTTGGCGCCCTGCGCGTCCGGCTCCAGGTAGTACGACTTCGCGAAGTAGATCGGGTCGACCTCCTCCTGCTCGACGAACTGGAGCACGTCGATGCGGCGGCTCGTCGACAGCGGCAGGTCGGCGAAGTCCTCGTCGGTGAGGATCACCATCTCGCCGCCCGGCAGCTCGTAGCCCTTGGCGATGTCGGCGTACGCGACCTCCTCGCCGTCCACCGAGCAGACCCGCTTGTACTTGATGCGGCCGCCGTCCTCGCGGTGCACCTGGTGGAAGCTGACGTCCCTCTGCTCGGTCGCCGAATAGACCTTCACGGGTATCGTCACCAGCCCGAACGAGATCGCGCCCTTCCAGATACTGCGCATGACGTGTCCTTACCCAGCGGCATCCGCCCCTAGCGTTCCCGCCGTCGCGTTCGCGACACAACGCGCTCTTGATCCTTTTCCTTTGCGCGGGCGCCGGGTAAGACGCGGATATGACCATGCCTTGGCCCGTCGAGCCCATGACGGCCGCCACCGGGGACCTCCCCGGCGACGGCGCGCGCTGGGGCCTCGAGCTGAAGTGGGACGGCGTCCGCGCCGTGGCGCAGGTGTCGGCCGACGGCCTGCGCGCGGCCGGGCGGCGCGGCGGCGACGTCGCGTCCCGCTACCCGGAGCTGTCCGCCCTGGTGGACCTGCTGCCGGGGCACGACGCCGTGCTGGACGGCGAGGTCGTCGCGTTCGACCGCCGGGGCAGGCCGAGCTTCGAGCGGCTGCAGCGGCGGATGCACGTGGCGCACCCCGACCCCCGGCTCGTCCGGGACGTCCCGGTCCGGTACGTGGTGTTCGACCTGCTCTACCTGGACGGGTACATCCTGTTCGACACCCCGTACGCGGACCGGCGGGCGCTCCTCAGCGGGCTCGACATCGCCGGCGGCGGCCCCGTCGAGGTGCCCCCGTACCTGGACGGCGGCGACGCCGAGCAGGTCGCGGAACTGCTCGCGTTCACGCGCGAGCAGCACCTCGAGGGCCTCCTCGCCAAGCGCCTCGACTCGCCGTACCGTCCGGGCCGCCGCGTCGACTACTGGCGGAAGGTGAAGAACTTCCTCACCCGCGAGGTGGTCGTGTGCGGCTGGAAGCCCGGCAAGGGGCGGCGCGAAGGCGGGGTGGGGTCCCTCCTGCTCGGCGAGTACGACGGCAAGGGACGGCTGGGGTTCGTCGGCCACGTCGGCACCGGCTTCTCCGACCGCTTCCTCGACGAGCTGTACGAGATCCTCTGGCCGCTGCGGCGCCCGACCAGCCCCTACGACGACCCCGTCCCGCGCGAGTTCGCCCGCGACGCGCAGTGGGTTGAGCCGAACCTCGTCGGGGAGGTCGCCTACAGCGCCCGCACCCGGGACGGACGCCTCCGCTTCCCGTCCTGGCGCGGGCTCCGCGACGACAAGGACCCACGGGAAGTGACGAGCGAGCAAGGGGCCGTGAGTGAGCAGTAAACGGGTGGAGGTCGACGGAAGAACGCTCGGCCTGTCCAACCTGGACAAGAACCTCTACCCCGCATTCACCAAGGGCGAGGTCATCGACTACTACGCGCGCGTCGCACCGGTCATGCTGCCGCACCTGGAGAACCGTCCCGCGACCCGCATCCGCTGGCCCGACGGCGTGGACGGCGGCAAGTTCTTCGAGAAGAACGCACCCTCCCACACCCCCGACTGGGTGCGCACCGCGACCGTCCCGAGCCCCGGCAGCACCCGAGGACGCGACACGGTCGACTACGTCGTCGTCGACGATCTGGCCACGCTCGTCTGGTGCGCCAACCTCGCGGCCCTCGAACTGCACGTCCCGCAGTGGAAAGTGGGGCCGCGCGGCAAAGTGCACACTCCCGACCTCCTGGTGTTCGACCTCGACCCGGGGCCGCCCGCCACGATCGTCGAAGCATGCGAGGTCGCCGCCCTGCTCCGCGACCTGCTCGCCGAGGACGGCCTCGAGTCGTACCCCAAGACCAGCGGCAAGAAGGGCCTGCACCTGTACGTCCCCATCAAGGAGCCCCCGCAGGCCGAACGGACGTCCGAGTACGCGAAGGCCGCCGCCCAGAACCTCGCCGGAGAGCACCGCGGCCTCGTCGTCGCCAAGATGGAGAAGCGCCTGCGCAAAGGCAAGGTGTTCGTCGACTGGAGCCAGAACAACCCCGCCAAGACCACCGTCGCGCCCTACTCCCTCCGCGCCGCGGACCGCCCCGCCGTCTCGACGCCCCTCACCTGGGACGAACTCGGCGCCTGCAAGGACGCCGCCGACCTCGTCTTCACGCCCGACGAGGCCCTCGCCCGCATCGACGAGCGCGGCGACCTCCTCGCACCGCTCCTCGCGGAGGACCGCCCCGCCCTCCCCTGACGCCCCGGCCGCCCTGTGTGTTGGAATCGCCACGCTCCGGCGCCGCCGTCCGCCACTATGAGGCGGGGGACACCACACGGGGAAGGACCGGGCAGTTGAACCACCACTACGACGCCGTGGTGCTGGGCGGCGGCACCGCGGGGGAGCGCATCGCCGCGGGCCTCGCCCGCGCCGGGCGCGACGTCGCGCTCGTCGAGGACCGCCTGGTCGGCGGGATCTCACCGTACTTCGCGTGCCTGCCGTCCAAGTCGCTGCTGCAGTCGGCGCGGCGGGGCGAGCCGTGGGAACTCGCGGTCGCCCGGCGCGACGCGCTCACCGGCGGCCGCACCGACGACCGCGCCGCCGCCCGGATGGCCGAGGCGGGCGTGACCGTCCTGCGCGGCCGCGGCCGCGTCGCCGGCCCCGGCCGCGTCGAGGTCGACGGCGCCCCGCACGGCTACGCCGAACTCGTCGTCTGCACCGGCAGCGAGCCGGTCATCCCGCCGGTGGACGGGCTCGCCGACGTCCCGCTGTGGACCAGCGACGACGCCCTCTCCGTCCCCGACCTGCCGCGCCGCCTCGCCGTCCTCGGCGGCGGCCCGGTCGGCTGCGAGCTCGCGCAGGTGTACGCGTCGTTCGGCTCGCAGGTCGCGCTGGTCGAGGCGTCCGGGCGGCTGCTGGCCGCCGAGGCCCCGTTCGCGGGCGACGTCCTCGCCGACGCGCTCCGCCGGACGGGCGTCGACCTGCGGCTCGGCGCGGACGTCGCGCGCATCGAGCGCAAGGAGTCCGGCCTGCGGTTCTGGCTGTCCGACGGCGGCACCCTCGACGCCGACCGGGTCCTCGTCGCCGCGGGCCGCCGCCCCCGCGCCGCCGGCCTCGGCCTGGAAACGCTCGGCCTCTCCCCCGGCCAAGGCGTCCCCGTGGACCCCACGTGCCGCGTGCAGGGCGTCGAGGGGGGTGTGTGGGCCGCCGGCGACGTCACCGGCGTCGCGCGCACGACCCATGCGGCCCGCTACCAGGCGGACATCGTCCTCGCCAACCTCCTCGGCGGCCGCCGCGAAGCCGACTACCGCGCCATCCCCCGCGTCGTCCACACCGTCCCCACCGTGTACGCGGTCGGGATCACACCGGGACAGGCCGCCGAACTCGGCATAGACGTCGCCGCCGCCGGGTACGACCTCGCCGCGACGGCCCGAGCCGCGGTCGCGGCCGACGTCCCGGGCCGGGTGGAGCTGTACGCCGACCGCGCCCGCGGCCTGCTGATCGGCGCCGCCGCGGCCGGACTCCACGCCGAGGAGTGGATGAGCGAGATCGCGCTGGCCATCCGCGCCGAGACGCCGCTGAGCCTGCTCGCCGACGTCGTGCACGCGTTCCCGACGTACGGCGAGTCCCTCGAGGCGCCCCTGCGCGACCTGGCCGGACGCCTCGCCGCACCAGAGGAGGAAGCGCGATGAGCGAGACCGACGACCTGGCGCAGACGCCCGACGACGCCCCCGAGGCCGACGCCGCCGAACAGCGCGCCGTCCTCGACGACACCGACGACGGCCCCGACGCCGTCCCGCGCATCCCGCTGGACGCCAACGAAGCCGACGCCGCCGAACAGAGCCGCGAAGTCCCCATCGACGAAGACGACTACCGTTGACCCCGCCCCGGCCCCGTCCCGGCCCCGTCCCGCGACCGGGAACGCCCGGGCTCGGAAAGGCAAATACACTGGCCTGCGCGTAGGTAGACGTCGGCTTTGTTAGTGACCCGCGAGGTTACCGACGCGTAGGATGATGGGATTGTCTCCCCGCGACGGACACCCATACCCGTCGCACTGATTCGGTGATCGGAGAGTGTGGTGACCGCGACCCCGGACGCCCGCCCCCGTGGCACACGACTGCCGCGACTGGCGCGCCGTAGGCAACTCCTCGGCGCGGCCCAGGAGGTGTTCGTCGCCCAGGGGTACCACGCGGCGGCGATGGACGAGATCGCCGAACGCGCAGGCGTCAGCAAGCCCGTCCTGTACCAGCACTTCCCGGGCAAGCTCGAGCTGTACCTGGCGCTGCTCGACGAGCACGCCGAGGCCCTCGTGAAGATCGTCCGCGACGCGCTGGAGTCCACGACGGACAACAAGCTGCGGGTGCAGGCCAGCATGCAGGCGTTCTACGACTTCGTCGCCGGAGACGGCGAGGCGTACCGGCTCGTGTTCGAGTCCGACCTGCGCAACGTCGCGCCCGTCCGGGCCCGGGTCGACCGCGCCAACCAGCAGTGCGCCGAGATGATCGCCCAGGTCATC
The DNA here is from genome assembly GCF_003947565.1 of Actinomadura sp. WAC 06369. Taxonomy (NCBI): domain Bacteria; kingdom Bacillati; phylum Actinomycetota; class Actinomycetes; order Streptosporangiales; family Thermomonosporaceae; genus Actinomadura; species Actinomadura sp. WAC 06369. The sequence goes on from NZ_QHJN01000090.1 coordinate 13,224, forward strand.
GCCGAGGACACCGACGCCCCCCGCGACGAGGCGCACCTGCTCGGCATGGGCCTGGTCGGGATGGCCGAGGTCAGCGCGCGCTACTGGCTGTCGCAGCACCGGGCGATCCCGAAGGACACCGCCGAGAAGATCATCGCGCGGCTCGCCTGGCGCGGGATCTCCGGCTTCCCCCGGACGACCTGACCGCGGTTTCACCCGCGAGGGGCCGCACGGCGGACGATCTCCGTGCGACCATCGGAGACGGGGCCGCCGGGCGTCGGCGGGCCGGAGCAGACGACGGGAGCATCACGTGCAGGTTCGCATCGGCGTGCAGTCCGTGCCCAAGGAACTCGTGGTCGAGACGGCGCAGTCCGCCGACGAGATCCAGAAGTCCCTCGCCGACGCGCTCGCCCAGGACAACGGCGTCCTCGTGCTGCGGGACCGCCGGTCCGGCCGCGTCGTCGTCCCCGCCCGCAGCGTCGGCTACCTGGAGATCGCCGAGGACGAGCAGCGCAGCGTCGGCTTCGGCTCCTGACGGCTCGCGCGCGGCCCCGGCCGCCCGACCTCTTTCCTTACCTCCGCCCGTCCTCGCCTTGACGCGGCCGGGACGCTCCGGCACCGTGCCGGATGTCCGGATGTGGCCGCCCCGCCGGAGGTTTGAGCCCGCCGCGACGCAGGCCCACCGCGCCCTCCGCGGCGCACCCGGGGAATACCTTCCGCATCCCCGGCGTTGGGTGAAGAGATCGGCTATTGGTGTAGGCAATCAACGGTCGGTACACTGCGTCGCGGAGTGTGACCGCACGCAGCCACAGTGAGTGACTGCTTTCAACCCCTGACTGCGGTCGCCGAGTAATTTGATTGACGGCTGGTCCCTCCCGCGCGAGCGCGCGGCCACAGGAAGCGACCGGCGGGCACGCCCGGACGGTGCGGCCCGCCCGAGGCCCGTCCTGTCTTCGGATGACAGGGCCCGCGACCGTCCCGCCCGTCGGCAGCCGGCCGGCCCGGGCGCCGCGCCGCGCCGCACCGGGGAGCGAGGACCCCGCATATTGGAGGCTGAAAGCCCTGACTACCTTTCGTGACCTCGGGGTCGTCCCCGAGATAGCAGACGCCCTCGAGACCGAGGGCATCGTGGAAGCGTTCCCGATCCAGGAGCTCGCCCTGCCGATCGCGCTGGGCGGGCACGACATCATCGGCCAGGCCCGCACGGGCACCGGCAAGACGCTCGCGTTCGGCATCGCCGTCCTGCAGCGCATCCGGCACGGCGGCCGCAAGCCGCAGGCGCTGATCGTCGCCCCGACCCGCGAGCTGGCCCTGCAGGTCACCGACGACCTGCTGGTCGCCGGCGGCAAGCTCGGCACCCGCGTGCTGTCGGTGTACGGCGGCCGCGCGTACGAACCGCAGATCTCGGCCCTGCGCGACGGCGTCGACGTCGTCGTCGGCACGCCCGGCCGGCTGCTCGACCTCGTCAAGCAGAAGCACCTCGACCTCTCCGAGATCGGCGTCCTCGTCCTGGACGAGGCCGACCGCATGCTCGACCTCGGGTTCCTGCCCGACATCGAGCGGATCATCAAGAAGGTCCCGGACGTCCGGCAGACGATGCTCTTCTCGGCCACCATGCCGGGCGAGATCGTCGCGCTGTCGCGCAGCTACCTGACCCGGCCGACGAACGTGCGCGCCGAGGCGCACAGCGAGTCCGAGGCCACGCCGCAGGTCGTCCAGCACGTCTTCCAGGCCCACCAGATGGACAAGCCGGAGATGCTGGCGCGGCTGCTGCAGGCCGAGGGCCGCGGGCTGACGATGGTGTTCTGCCAGACGAAGCGCGCGTGCGACCGCGTCGCGTCCGACCTCGCCCAGCGCGGGTTCGACGCCGCCGCCGTGCACGGCGACCTCGGGCAGAGCCAGCGCGAGCGCGCGCTCCGCGCGTTCCGCAACGGCAAGATCGGCGTGCTGGTGGCCACCGACGTGGCGGCCCGCGGCCTCGACGTCGACGACGTGACCCACGTCGTCAACTACGAGTGCCCCGACAGCGCCGACACCTACGTGCACCGCATCGGCCGCACCGGCCGCGCGGGCAAGGAGGGCGTCGCCGTCACGCTCGTCGACTGGTCCGACCTCACCCGGTGGAAGCTGATCAACGGTCAGCTCGACCTGCCGTTCGCGGCGCCGGAGGAGACCTACTCGACGTCGCCGCACTTCTTCGAGGCGCTCGGCATCCCCGCGGGGACCAAGGGCCGGCTGCCGAAGGAGAAGCGCAACGACCGGGCCGGGCTGGACGCCGAGGAGCTCGAGGACATCGGCGAGACCGGCAAGGCCCGCAGCACCGGCGCCCCGCACGAGCGGGAGCGTCCGCGGCCGCCGCGCCGCAAGCGCAACCGGACCCGCACCCGCGGCGGCAAACCGGTCGAGCAGGCGGCGCCGAAGGACGACAACGTCGTCGACGCCGTCGCCACCGAGCGGAAGCGGAGCCGCACCCGGCGCCGCACCCGCGGCGGCAAGCCGGTCGCGGAGTCGACGGAGTCGCAGACCGCCTGACCGGGGCCGACCGGCCCCGGAAGGTCCGGCGACCGCGAGGCACCCGCTTCGCGGTCGCGGTCCGCGGCGCGGACGGCCGCTCAGCCGTCCCGCAGACTCAGGGCCTTCGCGGGATGGTCCGTCACCAGGACGGCCACCCGCGGATCGCCCAGGAAGCGGCGCATCACCGGCTCCGCGTTCACCGTCCAGATCATGGCGGGGAACCCGGCCCGCGCGCACTGCCGCAGCACGCCGACCCGCGCCAGCCGGTGGTTCAGCGCCACCATGTCGGCGCCCGCGCGGCGCATCAGCGGCAGCGGCGCGAAGTTGTGCGCCGCGCCCCGCTCCCACAGGTTCCGGCCGACCGACAGCGCCGTCATCGCCTGCGGGAACCGCGCCTTGATCTCGACCAGCGACGGCACCTCACCGGTCGTCACGACGAACTGCGGGCCGAACGCCTCCAGCGCCAGCGCGACCGTCTCGTGCTCGCAGCCGCGCTCCTTCAGGTCCAGATGCCCCCGCGCCTTCCCGGCGATGATCTCCATGGCGTCCTCGACCAGCGGCACCGGGCGCGGCGACAGCTCCTGGACGCGCTCGTACGTCAGCCGCTTCAGCGGGAGCCCGCCCACCGTCGCGTCGTGGTGGACGACCAGGCGCCCGTCGCCCGTCCGGCGGATGTCGATCTCCACGTACTCGGCGCCGGACTCGGCCGCCTCCCGGAGGCCGTCCAGCCCCGCCTCGTCCCGCCGATGCGCGGACACGGCCGGCTTGGGTTGCACGCTGTGGACGTTACCAGTGCGGGGCCGTCGCGGCAGGCCCGGCCCGAGGTCCGTTTAGTAAGGTGGCGCCCCGTGAGTACGCCCCGGTTCCTGACACTGCCCACCGGCGTCGCCCGCACGACGATCGAGACGTCCCGCGGTCCCTTCGCCGCCCTGGAGGCCCTCCCGGGCTCGGGGGTGTCCGAGCGCTGCCCCGCCCTGCTGGTGCCCGGTTACACCGGCAGCAAGGAGGACTTCCTCGCCGTCCTGCAGCCCCTCGCCGCGTCCGGCCGCCGGGTCGTCGCGATCGACCTCCGCGGCCAGTACGAGACGCCCGGCCCCGACGACCCGTCCGGCTACGGCCGGGCCTCCCTCGGCGAGGACGTCACCGCGCTGCTGGACGTCCTCGGCCCCGACCCCGTGCACCTCGTCGGGCACTCGTTCGGCGGGCTCGTCACCCGCGAGGCCGTCCTCGCCGACCGGGCCCGGCCCGCCTCCTACACGCTGATGGGGTCGGGCCCCGCCGCCATTTCCGGACCGACCGGCACCCGCGCGGCCGCCCTCCGCGACGCCCTTCCCGAGATGGGCATGCAAGCCATCTGGGACATCAGCATGGAACCCGAGCTGATCGCCAAAGGCGTCCCGCTGGACATCGTCGACTTCCTGAAGCGGCGCATGCTCGGCACGTCCGAGGCGGGCCTCATCGGCATGGCGCGCGAACTGCTCACCGCCCCCGACCGCACCGACGAACTGGCCAAACACTGCGCCGGCACCGGGCTGCGCACGCTCGTCCTGTACGGCGAGGACGACGACGCCTGGCCGCCCGAAACGCAGGCCGCGATGGCCGAACGGCTCACCGCGGACCGGGTCGTCATCCCCTCCGCGGCCCACTCCCCCGCCGTCGAGGCCCCCGAAACGACGGCCGGCGCACTCATCGATTTCTGGAATCAGGCAGAACGCGCCCTGGGCTGAGAATTTCATGCGTGCACCCGCCCGTATTTCCGGGTTATCGTAACGCGCAGCCGCTTTCTCGCTTCGGGAGTTGATCAGCGTGACGATGGGCGGGACACCGGACGTCGAATGGCCCGCCGCACTGAACGTCCAGACTCTCCTGGAAGAGGGCTGGCGCCCGACGCCGTTCCGGCAATTCGTGCTGAAGATGCACAGCCGCTGCAACCTGGCGTGCGATTACTGCTACATGTACGAGATGGCGGACCAGGGCTGGCGGCGGCAGCCCCGCCGCATGTCCCGCACCACGATCGACCAGGTCGCCGCCCGGATCGCCGAGCACGCGCGGCACAACGGCCTGCCCCGCGTCGACGTCATCCTGCACGGCGGCGAACCCCTGCTGGCCGGCGTGGACCAGCTCCGATACGCGCTCAAAAGCATTCATTCGGCAGCCGCTCCGGATGTTTCGGTCGGCTTCCACGTCCAGACGAATGGCGTCCTCCTCGATTCGTCCTTCCTGGAACTGTTCGAGGGGCACGACGTGCACATCAGCGTGAGCCTCGACGGCGACGAGAAAGGCCACGACCGGCACCGGCTCCGCAAGAACGGCGACGGCAGCCACCACGCCGTCACCCTCGGTCTGCAGCGGCTCACCGCCCCCGCCTACCGGCACCTCTTCAGCGGGCTGCTCTGCACGATCGACCTCGCCAACGATCCGCTGGACACCTACGAGGCCCTGCTCTCCCACGGCCCCCCGACGATGGACTTCCTGCTCCCCCACGGCAACTGGGAGGAGCCGCCCCCCGGCCTCCCCGCCGACGGCACCCCGTACGCCGACTGGCTCACCGCCGTCTTCGACCGCTGGTACCACGCCCCCGTCCGGGAGACCCGCGTCCGGCTGTTCTCCGAGATCATCCGGCTGCTGCTCGGCCGCCCCTCGCACAGCGAGTCCATCGGCCTCTCCCCCGTCGCGGTCGCCGTCGTCGAGACGGACGGGAGCATCGAACAGGTCGACACGCTCAAGTCGGCGTACGAGGGCGCGGCCCGCACGGCCCTGCACACGCGGCGCGACCCGTTCGACGCGGCCCTCATGCTCCCCGCCATCGCCGCCCGCCAGATCGGCCGCCGCGCCCTCTCCGCCGAGTGCCGCGCCTGCCCCGTCCACCGCGTCTGCGGCGGCGGCCTCTACGCGCACCGCTACCGCTCCGGCACCGGCTTCGCGAACCCCTCCGTCTACAGCCGCGACCTCTTCCGGCTCATCACCCACATCCGGGACGTCGTCGCGCGCGACGTGGAAGACATCAAACGGAGGGCCACATGATCCTCACCCGCCACGAGATCCCCGAGGAGATGTTCCTCGCCCTCGCCGCGGGAGGGGGCGGCGCCGAAGCCGTCGGCCTCCTCAACCGGGCGCAGTACAGCAAGCGCCTCCTGCTCCTGCGCGGCATCCGGGACACCGGGCATCCGGGCGCGCTCGCCGCCTACGACCTGCTCGCCCGCATCCAGGAGGAGGACCCGCGGGCCGTCGAGGCCGTCCTGCGGTACCCGACCGTCGGCGAGTGGGCCCGCCGCACCCTCCTCGTCCTCACCGGACGGGAGGCGGGCACCGCCGACCCGGAGGAGTTCGCCGCCCTCGCCGCGGCCGCCGCGGTCCGCGCCGGGCACCCCTGCGCGATCCACGTGCCCGACCGCGACGGCGCGATCGTCCTGCCGTCCCTGGGCCGCGCGCCGGTCCCCGGCGACCTCGTGCGCGTGGACGGCGGGGGCGCCGTGATCGGCACGGGCGCGGACACCCTGCGGATCCCGCCGGACCCGCACGAGGACGCTCCCGGCTGGCAGGCCGTCCGCCGCCTCCCCGGCGGCCTCCTCCTCGACGACCACGACCCCGACCGGATGCCCGGCGGCACCGCCCTCCCCCGCCGCCTCACGCCCGCGGAACTCGACCACTGGCGGGAGACGCTCGTCCGGGCCCGGCGGATCCTGGATCTGCACCACCCGACCGTGGCCGCCGAGACCGCCGCGGCCCTCACCGTCCTCACCCCGCTGGTCGCCCCGGAGCACGGCCAGTCCAGCGCCACCCCGAAGCACGCGTTCGGCAACATCGGCCTGTCCACCCCGCCCGACCCGCTCTTCCTCGCCGTCACCCTCGCCCACGAGGTCCAGCACACCAAGCTCACCGGCCTGCTCGACGTCGTCCCGCTGACCCGCCCCGACGACGGCACCCGCTACTACGCGCCCTGGCGCACCGACCCCCGTCCGGTCCCCGGCCTGCTCCAGGGCGCGTACGCGCACCTCGGCATCGCCGGGTTCTGGCGCGTCCAGCGCCACCACGAGACCGGCGAGCCGGCGCTCCGCGCCCACGCCGACTTCGCCCGCTGGCGCGCCGCCACGGACCTGGTCCTGCGCACCCTCGCCGCCACCGGCGACCTCACCCCCGACGGCGAGCGCTTCGTCGCCGGGATGGCCGAGACCCTCGCCCCCTGGCTGGACGAGCCCGTCCCGGCCGACGCCCTGGCCCTCGGCCGCGACGCCGCCGACCGCCACCTTGCGGCCTGGCGCGCCGCCCACGGCGCCCCGCCGGCGCTGCAGGGCCTCTAGATCGGCGGCGGGTCGAAGTCGAAGTCCAGGTGGCGACGCTCCGCCGCCACGATCGCGTCCCGGTGCTCGAGCCCGAGCGTGTGGACGTAGGCGTCCATCGTCTCCTTGTACAGCTTCGCCGCCTCGTCCCCCCGCCCGACCGCCTCCAGGTCGACCGACAGGTTCGCCCCGCACGCCAGCGTCATCGGGTGCCGCTCGCCCATCGTCCGCCGCAGCCGCCGCAGCGTGTCCTCGCCCAGCCGGCACGCGTCCTCGACCTCGCCCAGCTCCACCAGGTCGCTGGCCAGGTTCGCCGCGATCGTCAGCGCGTAGTGGTGGTCCTCCCCGAGCACGTTCCGCAGCCCGGCGACCGCCCGCTCGTTGAGCGTCCGGGCACCGGCGACGTCGCCGCGCACCCGCAGCAGGACCGCCAGGTTGCCCATCGCGCCGTAGTTGTAGGGGTGCTCGGGCCCGTACGCCCGCGGGTACCTGCGCACCGTGTCGGCCGCCAGCTCGTACGCGTCCGCCACCTCCCCCATCGTCCGCTGGACGTTCGACAGGGCCATCGCCGCCGCGAGGGTGTCCGGGTGGTTCAACCCGTACAGCCGGACGAACTTCGCGTGCACGTCCAGGGACATCTCGAGCGCCGCCTCGAGGTTCTCCCCGAGCCGCCGGTAGGCGATGGCGAGGTCGGTCCCCGCACGCATCGTCCACGGGTGCTCCGCGGTCAGCTCGTTGACGCCGTAGGCGTACACGTCCTCACCGCTGTCGCACGCCTCCGCGTAGTCCCCGCACAGCCGCGCGGCCCGCGCCAGCCCGTTCCACGCGTTCAGGATGTTCGTCGAGGGGTCGACGTCCGAGATCCGGGTGAACCCGGCGTACGCCCGCCCGTGCAGCTCCTTGGCCCGCTCGTAGTCGCTGTTGAGCCCGTAGTCGAGCGCAAGGTTGTTGACCAACTGCAACGTGGCGAAATTGTGGGGGCCGAACACGCGCTCGTAAAGGTCCAAGGACGCGAGGTCGCGTTCCCTCGCCTCCCTGAAGTCGCCGCTCGCACGCAGATCGGCGCCGATGGTGTTGCGGAAGCGAAGGGCGATCTCGTACTCGGATCCGGCGACTCTCTCCGCCTGCTCCAAGCCGACCTTGTCGATGTCGAAGGCGGCGCCGAAGTCGCCGAGGGCGCGCAGCACGTTCGCGAAATAGAACCTGAGCCGGAGGACCTGGGGATCTCCCTCGGGGGTGTCGGCGACCCACCGGTCGAGGAAGAGTTCGGCGACGCGGCGGCCCAGCGAGTAGTCCCCGGAGTTGTAGAGATATTGGACGATCTTGACGGCGAAGTCGCGGACCTTCGGATCCTGGCTCTCGCTCACCTCGGCCGGAACGATGTGCCCGAGGAGCTCCGCGTAGCGCGGCCAGGTCGGCGGCGTGACCTCCAGCGGCGCCGCCTCCACCAGCAGCCGGTGCACGTCGTCGCGGATGCGCTGCCGGACCGGCGCCGCGATCTCGTCGCGCAGCAGCGCCTGGATCAGGCGGTGCACCTGGATGGTGCGGCTCTTCGACTCGACACGGGCGAGCGCGTAGCGGCCGAGCTCGCCCAGGGCGCGGGAGAGCCTGATCGGATCTTTCAAGAGACCGGCCAGCGGTTGCCCGATCCCTTCGGGCACCCGGGTGAAGACGTCCCGGGGGATCGGTTCGGGCCCGAAGAAGGCGCAGCAGCGCAGCAACTCCACCGCTTCGGGAAGCTTGTCGGCGAGGCTGTCCACGGACAGCTTCCAGGCCGCGGTCATGGAAACCGGGTACTCGGTGGGCTTGCCTTCGGCCAGCAGCTGGCTCGCGCGCTCCTTCAGGAGCCGGAGGTACTCCGTGACGGTCATGCCCGTCTCGGCCTGCAGAGCGCCCGCCTGCTCCAGGGCGAGCGGCAGATCGCCCAGTTCGTCCGCCAGCCGGTCGGCGTCCTCGCGACTGATCGTGCGGGACACGCGCTTGCCGAGGAACTCGATGCTCTCCTTGCGGGTGAAGACCTCCACCGGGACGGTTCGGGCGACGGTGTCCCAGCGGGGGTTGCGCGACGTGATGATGACGTGGCCGTCGCCCTGCGGCACGTAGTCGCGAAGATCCTCGGGCTGGTCGGCGTTGTCGAAGATCAGCAGCCAGCGCGAGTACGGTTCGCCCCTGCGGAGGCAGTCCAGCACCGCGTTGGCGGCCTCCTCGACCCCCATCGTGCCGACGGGCGGCAGCCCGAGGTGGGGCGCCAGCGCGGCCAGGGTCGGGCGTACCAGGGATGGCTGGTCAGAGGGGATCCACCAGACGACGTCGTAGTCGGCCTTGAAGCGGTGCGCGTACTCGACCGCCATCTGCGTCTTCCCGACACCGCCGTAACCCTGGAGCGCGTGCGGCACGACGGCGGTCACCTGGCCGGAAATGCCGGCACGCAACCTGTTGAGCAGCTCTTCCCGGCCGGTGAAGTTGATGTTCCGGCCCGGCACCCTGCCCCACACCCTGGGCGTCGGCTCCGTCGCACGCCCGATCCTGGCGGACATCGGAAGTGACATGCGTATACCCCTGCCTCATATGTGACACTGCATGGTTTCCGGGCGCACACACCGTAATATCCCATTGGGATGGGCCACGGAATAGGTCACGCGTCACAGAATGCCGCCATCGGCTGGTCATCTACTTACCTGCACTCCTTATCGGGGGTTTTCTGCCGACCGTAAAGGAGCATGGCCGGCGGCTGCCTCGCCTCACGCGACCACACCATGGCCATATCCCGCAATACGTGACATGCTGGACATAACGCCCGCGATCGGGCAGGTGCTCGACCCCGGGCGGCGAGCACCCGCCACGTCATGAGCCGTCCCGCGCCGAGGAGGCAGTGTGAACGACCAGGTGACCGCGTTCCGCGCCGATCCGATCGACGTTTCGGACCTCACCCTCAGCCAGCTCGAAGACCTTCCGCAGTCCTCCATCGCCATGGCGCTGCGCGAGGTTCTGGACCCGGCGCTCGGAGAGATCGCCGCGGCGGGATTCGACGCCTTCACTCCGGCGATCTCGCACGGCTGACGCTCGCCGTCCCCCGCCGTCCGGCCAAGGCGCGCACCGTCGGCGCCGTTGCGGCGGCGCGGCGGCGCGGCGGCGCGGCGGAGGCCATTATTGATCACTTACCGGCGTTCAGCGGATACGCGAAGTAAGCCTAAAGTCCGGTTCCAGGAGTTCTGTCCTCACCTTGCCATGACGCGGCCATAATCGGGCGGACATTTTTATCGTTCCCACCCTCACTGCACGTGCAAACCGTTAGCATCGCGGTACTGCCGGAGCAGGTGGCTCTCCAGGTTGATCTCATTTGGAACTTCTCAGCTAGAGGTATGCCTCCTACTCGCAACCTTGCTGGTCATGGCAGTGCGACCACATAGGGCGAGAGGGCTTGCACGTGACCGAGGCCGCGGTCTGCGACCAAGCCGCAGCAGACGCCCCGGCCCGGCTTCCACGTAATCTCCGCATCTTCCTCGCGGTGTCCGCGGTGTCGCGGGCCGGCGGGGCGTGCACGTCGACCGCCGGCCCCCTGCTGGCCCTGCACCTCACCGGGTCGCCGTTCTACGCCGGCCTGATCGCGGCGGCCGGGGCCGTCCCCAACCTGCTGGCCCACCTGCCCGCCGGCGTGCTCATCGACCGCCACGACCGGTGGCAGGTGATGAGGTACAGCCAATGGGGACGCTGCCTGTCGATCGCGGGCCTGCTCTGCAGCCTCTTGGTGCTGAGCCGGTTCTGGCGGCTCGGCACCATGATCAGCATTCCGTGCCTGATCGCCCTGGAGAGCATCTTCGCCACGACCTTCAAGATGGCCTGGACGGCCGCGCTGCCGCAGCTGGCGCCGACCAGGCTGCTGTCGCAGGCCATCGCCCGGAGCGAGACGCAGCATCACGTGGCCCTGCTGGTGGCCAGGCCCATCGGCGGGATCGCCGATGCCATCAGCCACAAATTACCTTTCATGCTCAACCTCATCATCTGCACGGCGTCCGCGAAGATGCTGACGTACCTGAAGAAGACCATGCCCGTCACGGACCAGGACGGCAAGCATGGCAGCGGGGGGCGCGAACGGCCGCGGGTCTCCGGTGATATCAGGCGCAGCATCCGATGGATACGCGGCGACAGTTTCTTATGCCAGAGCCTTCTCGTCTTCTCGGTCACCAACTTCTTTTTCCAGATGACCGTCATCATGATGATCGTGATCATGAAGGACAAGGGGCTTTCCAGCGTCTACATCGGCATACTTCTGGCCGCATCCGGCTTCGGCGGGATCCTCGGTTCCCGTATCGCGATCCGGACGCTCAAGCTGATCGGCCTGAAGCACGTGACGTCCGCCGCGATGTTCTGCTGGACGCTCCTGCTCTTCCTTCCCGTCCTGTGGACGACCTCGCCCCTGGTCCTCGTCGGGGTGTGGGCGGGCGTCGGCTTCGTCGGGTCGATCATCACCGTGGCACGCGACCTGTACCAGGCCACGAACGTCCCGCTGGAGCTGCTCGGGCGGGCGGCCAGCCTGAACACCCTCGCGGCGCAGGCCCCGTCGACGCTCGGCGCGCTCGGCGGCGGGGTCGTGATCACCTGGCTCGGAACCCGGCCCACCGCGATCGTCGTCTTCGCCGCGCTGGGCGTCCTGCTGCTCGTCATGCCGCTCAGCGGCAAGGCGCGACCCTACGACCACGCGCGAATAGGAAAGGCCGAAACAACACTTTCGGGCATGCTGTAAACGAGTCAAGTGGCCCTTTTCGGCCGCCGCCGCCACCGGCCGCCTTCTCCGTGAAATCGGACACCCGTATGATCCGCACCAGCACGTAACATACGGCCATCCGACGACCACACGTGATCGTTCGGCAGCCGAAAGGATGTGGCCGGCCAGTGGCATCGGGGCTGAGTCAGGACGACGTCAAGCGCCTCGTCGAGGCGCTGTGGCGCCTCGACGCACTGCAGAAACAGAGCGTCCGCGACCTCTACCTGTCGATCGTCCGGAAAGAACTGGGAATCGCCCTGCCGGTGCGGCGGGACGAGCGCGACTTCCAGGACCTGTGGGGCCTGGTCGAGGGCTGCCTGGAGCAGACCGGAGCATTCCATGCGTTCTTGCAGGTCGTCGAACGATTCCACACCGGCAACAGCACCTTCGAAGCAGTTCGCCGACTCGGATACGCGCTGGTCCCGGAACCATTGCTGGAAGCCGGGGAACGGCGGGTGGTCCACGAACTGCTCAAAGTCCTGAAGAACGCGGAGCCCGGGGCGCTGCGTCCCGAGGTCGTCAGAGACCTGTTCTGGACGGTCGCCGAGCCGCCCGGTTCGGTGGCGTTCGACACCGGGGACGTCTGGCCGGTCCTGGACGCCCTGGAGGAGTTCACCGTCGACGAGGACGGGGTGCCGCCGCTGCTGAACTTCGTCGAGCGGCTCGCGGTCGAGAGCGGCGGGCCGGTGCGGAACCGGCTGCTCAGCTGGGTGGAGCGCGCGGCCGAGCGGCTCGGCGTCGCCTACGTGATCCGGGCGCGCAGGGAACGCGCCGCCCGGGTGCGGGAACGTCCCCGCATGTACCTGGTCATCGCGTGCCGGCCCGACGGGGTGACGCCCGACGAGTACCTGATCTCCGCGTGGCTGCAGTCCGAGGACGGCCACGGCGTGACGCTCCGCTGCGACGACGAGCGCCCGATGCCCGTCACGGAGCTGCCGGCGCTCGTCGCCGCTCTCCTCACGGAGGATCCGCAGGTCGTCAACCGGCCGCCGATGTCGGAACTGACGCTGGAGTTCGTTCTCCCGCTCAACCTGCTCGGCGTGCAGTCCCTGGACCAGCTGCGCATCACCGTGGACGGGCTGGAGCGACGGCTCGGCATCGAGCACCCGGTCGTCGTGCGGAGTCTGGACCGCATCCAGAAACCGAACTATCACCCCGCATGGCGGCGCATGTGGAGCTGGCTGCGTGAGAATCCGCATCACGCGGAAGTGTGCCTGATGACACAACCGGGCGAGTATCTGAGCGAAAGCCTGTACAGCATGCTGCTGTCCGACCCACCGACCGTATGCCTCGCGCTGGCCTTCCCCCCGCGTGCGGACGGTGCGGGCGCGGCGGACGAACTGCGCATCGCCCTGCAGGCGGGCGCGCCCGTCATCGCCTGGTGCCGAGGCGGCCGAACCCCCGACCGGTACGCCATGGAGATCCGCGAGCTGACGGCTTCGGGCGTGATGGCGCTGCCCGACAGCGTGCTGAAGCTGCGGCGGGAGGCGGTGGCGTCCCACGGCCGGGACCCCGGCGGGGAGCATCTCGGCCTGCAGTTGACGCTGCTCTTCGACGACGCGGACCGGTTCCCCGAGCCGCACGGACGGCTGAAGGCGCCCGCCCAGTGATGCTACGAGGAGGTTGTCGTGACGAAGCGAGCGGTTCCGGACCGGGAGGCCGGCGGCTGGCTGGTCTATCGCGGCGATGGCACGCCCCATGACGGTCTGCGGGACCTGCCGGAACCTCCTCCCTGGCGGCGGTTCACGCGGAACGTCGCGGGACCCGGCCCGGGCCCGGGCGCCCAGCAGCGGGCGGCGTCGTACCGGCCGGACCAGAACGTCGTCACCATGGTCAACGTGGCGCTGCATCTGCGGCGCCCGCTGCTGGTGACCGGGAAGCCCGGTACCGGGAAGTCGACGCTCGCCTACCACGTCGCCCACGAACTCGGGCTCGGGTCCGTGCTCTACTGGCCGATCACCAGCCGCGCCGCGCTCGGGGACGGGCTCTACCGGTACGACGCGATCGGGCGGCTCCACGAGACGAGCCTGCGCCGGGCCGTCGCGCCGCACTCGGCGGCGACGGCTCCGGACATCGGCCGCTACATCCGGCTGGGGCCGCTCGGAACCGCGCTGCTGCCCCGGGACCGCCCCCGCGTCCTGCTGATCGACGAGCTCGACAAGAGCGACATCGACCTGCCCAACGACCTGCTGAACGTCTTCGAGGAGGGCGGCTTCGACATCCCGGAGCTGGAGCGCCTCCCGGAGGAGGACGAGGTCGTCGACGTCATGCTCGCCAACGGCAACGAGCGCGTGCCGGTCACCCGGGGCAAGGTGCAGTGCACGGAGTTCCCGCTGGTCATCATCACGAGCAACGGCGAGCGCGAGTTCCCGCCGGCGTTCCTGCGCCGCTGCCTCCGGCTCGTGATCGAACCGCCCGACTTCCGGCGGCTCGCCGAGATCGTCGAGGCGCACTTCGGCGGCGACGCCCGCGACGCCAGCACCGACCTCATCAACGAGTTCCTCCGGCGCCGGGAGCACGGCGACCTCGCCACCGACCAGCTGCTCAACGCCGTCTACCTGTGCACGTCGGGGTCCCGCCCGCCCGACGGGACCCTGCGGGAGATGCTCGAATCGATCCTGCGCCCGCTGGGCGCGACCGGGCCGGAATGAACCGGCGCCTCGATGAGGTGATCGAGGCGCTCGCCGGACTCGATCCCCCTCCGACCGCCCGGGAACTGGCCGACGCCCTGTGGCTGGCCCGGCTCCTCCCGCCCCGTGCGGCGCACGCCGAAGCCGTCCGGGAGGTCGCCGAGCGCGACGGCGACCACGCGGTTCCTCCCGAGCCGGAGCCGGCCGCCCCGGCCGCCCCCGAGCCCGCCGCTCCCCCGGAGAGCTTCCGCTCCGTCACCGCGTCACCGCAGGCGGCCCTGCACCTGGCCCGGCCCGGCACGGACGGGGAAGGCATCGTGCGGGCACCGGCCCTGCCCGCGATCCCGGGGGCGCTCGATCTGGGACGCGCGCTCCGCCCGCTGCGGGAGAACGCCTCCTCCCGGACGGTGGAGAACCTCGCCGAGGAGGCGACGGCGCAGTGGATCGCGGAGACCGGCATCTGGCAGCCGGTGATGGAACCCGCCCCGGAACGCCAGTTCGACCTCGCCCTCGTCGCCGACCAGAGCGCCTCCATGGTGGTCTGGGGCGGGATCATCGCCGAGTTCCACACCGTGCTGGAGCGGCTCGGCGCCTTCCGCGACGTCCGCCTGTGGTACCTCAACAGCGACGACGACGCGCTGTCGCTGACGACGGGCACGGGCTCGTCGGTGCGGAACCCGAACGAACTCATCGACCCGACCCGCCGGCGGATCGTCCTCGTCCTCAGCGACTGCATCGGGCAGGCGTGGTGCGACGGCCGCGCCGCCGCCGTCCTCGAGCGCTGGGCGGACGTGGGGCCGGTGGCGATCGTCCAGCCCCTCCCCCAGCGGCTGTGGTGGCGGTGCGGCACCACCGTCGAACCCGTCCGTATCGAGGCCGTCCAGGCGGGGCTGCCCAACGTCCGGCTGGACGTCCGCTCCCGCGACGGGTTCCCCCTGCCTCCCGGCACGGCGGTGCCCGTCATGGAGATGGCGCCGCGCTGGCTCCGCCCGTGGGCGGAGATGGTCGGCGGCGGCGCCCGCCGCATCAACGGCATGGCCGTGTTCACCGGCGCGCCCCCGCTGAAGGAGACCGCGGAGGAGGAGCAGCGGCCGTCCGCGCAGGAGCTGGTCCGGCGGTTCGCCGCCGGCTCGTCCCCCATGGCGTTCCAGCTGGCCTGCCACTTCGCCGCCGCCCCGCTGAGGCTGAAGGTGATGTCGCTGGTCCAGCGGGCCATGCTGCCCGAGTCGAACCGCACGCACCTGGCAGAGGTCTTCCTCGGCGGGCTCATGCGCCGGGCCGACCGGACGGGCGAACCGGCCGGTACCGCCACGGCACCGGAAGACGTCCTGTACGAGTTCCATGAGGGTGTCCGGGACGTCCTGCTCAGCGGGCTGACGCGCGGTGACGCCCTGCGCGTCCTGGGCAGGGTCTGGGAGGTGGTCCGGGAACGCCTCGGCTCGCCGCTCGACTTCCCCGCGCTGCTCCGCGCCCTCGAGGAGACCGCCGCCCCCCTCCAGGACGACCTGCCGTTCGCGCAGGTCGCCGCGCACGTGCTGCGGCGGATCGGGGGGCGTTACCGTGACATCGCCGAACGGCTGGCCGTCGCGACGGCCGGGACGAGCCCGACGGACGGGACCGCCGCCGCGTCCGCGACGGAGCGGCTGCGGCTGCCGCACGCCTCG
This sequence comes from Actinomadura sp. WAC 06369, assembly GCF_003947565.1. Taxonomy (NCBI): domain Bacteria; kingdom Bacillati; phylum Actinomycetota; class Actinomycetes; order Streptosporangiales; family Thermomonosporaceae; genus Actinomadura; species Actinomadura sp. WAC 06369. Next base: position 29,056 of record NZ_QHJN01000090.1, read on the forward strand.
GCGGAGGAGGCGGCCGCGGCCCGCGGACCGCTCATCGGCGGCGGACTGCCCACCCGCAATCCCGACTTCATCGGCCGGGACGCGTTGCTGCGCGACGTCCGCGACCGGCTGCCCGGCCTCGTCACGGCCCTGCTGCCCGCGCCGCCGCACGACCTGGGCGGCCAGGGCAAGTCGCAGCTCGCGGTGGAGTACGCCCACCGGCACGCGGACGCCTACGACCTCGTCTGGTGGATCCCCGCGGAGCAGACGCCGATGGCACGGTCCTCGCTCGCCGAGCTCGCCAGGATCCTCGGCACCCCGCTGGGCGACGACATCAACCGGACGGTCGAGCACGTGCTCGACGCCCTCCGCGAGGGACGCCCGTACCGCCGCTGGCTGCTGATCTACGACAACGCGGGCGACCCGGACGAGATGGTCCCGCTGATGCCCGTCACGCCCGGCGGGCGTCCCCTCACCACGTCCACGCCCACCGGGCACGTGCTGGTCACCTCGCGCGACCGGCGCTGGAGCGGCATCACCTCCACCGCCGAGGTCGGGTTCTTCGAGCGCAGGGAAAGCGTCGCGCTGCTGTGCCGGAGGGCGCCCGCGCTGGGGCCGGCCGAAGCGGACCGGCTCGCCGCGCGGGTCGGCGACCTGCCCCTGGCGGTCGAGCAGGTCGCGGCCTGGCACGCGGCAACGGGCCGTCCGAGCGAGGACTACCTGCGGCTGCTCGACGAGCGCCTGGGGACCGCGCGCGGTGCCGAACTGCCGCCGGACTACCCGCCGGAGCTCGCCGCGGCGCTGGAGATCTCCTTCGAGGGCCTCCGGGCCGAGGCCCCGGAGGCCGGCCGGCTGCTGGAGTTGCTGGCCTTCTTCGGCCCCGAGCCGGTCGCGGTCGAGCTGCTGGGGGCGGGCGCCATCACCCGGCTTCCGCCGGAGGTCCGGTCCACGCTGGACGAGCCGGAGTCCTTGCGGGACGCCATGCGGGCCATCTCCCGCTACTCGCTGGGCCGCTTCGACGACGACCAGGACGGAGCGCGGACGCAGGTCCACCGCCTGGTCCGCGCGCTCCTGCAGCAGCGTCTGTCCGAGGCGGACCAGGCGACGATGCAGAACCTCGTCCACCGCATCCTCGCCGAGGCGACCCCCGCCGCCGGACCGGACGACGAGTCCACCTGGCCGCTGCGCCGGCAGATCGCGCCGCACGTGCGGCCGACCGGGGTGATCTCGGGCGCCACCGCGGAGATCCGCGAGGTCGCGCTCGACCAGATGCGCTACCTGTACCTGCTGGGCGACTTCGAGGGGAGCCGGGTCCTGGGCGAGCTCGCGCTGCGCCGGTGGCGCGCCGAATGGGGCGAGGACGACAGGACGGTCCTGCTCACCGGGCGCGAACTCGCCAACGTCTTCCGCGCCCTGGGCGATCTCACGGAGGCCGCGCAGCTCAACGCCGACATCTACCGGCGGACGGCCGAACGCTTCGGCCCCGACAACATCACGACGCTGCTCGCCGCGAACAGCATGGCCGCCGATCTGCGTCTGCAGGGCGATTTCGTCGCCGCCCTGAACTTCGATCAGGACACTCTGCAACGCATGGTGCGCATGTTCGGCCGGGAACAGCTGGAGACATTCCGGGTCATCAACAATGTGGGCATCGATCTTCGCCTGCTCGGCGAGTTCAGCGGCGCGCAGGAAATCGACGCGGACGCGCTCGAACGTTTGCGTACGCACTTCGGTACGTCCCATCGCAGCACCCTCCTCGCCATGAATCAACTCGCCCGGGATCTGCACGGGTTGGGCCGGTACTGGGAGGCCGCGCAACTCCAGCAGGAAGCCCTAGAGGGAATGCAGCAGACGCTGGCGCCCGATCACGCTTTCGTGCTGCACGCCGAGATGAGCCAGGCGGCGACACTGCGCGAACTCGGCTCCTACGCCGATTCGCTCCGGCTCGCGGAAGACACGCACCGCCTGCATTTGCAGCGTTTCGGGGAACGGCACCAAGACACGCTCGCCGCCCGGCGCGTCCTCGCCATGGCGTGCGTCAGGACGGGCGACGCCGACCGCGCCCGCCGCCTGGCCGAAGCGGCCCTCACCGGCTACCGCCGGGTCATGGGACGGGATCATCCGTTCGCCCACGCGTGCACCACCGATCTCACGGTGACGCTGCGGGCCCTGGGCGGTCACGAGCCCGCGCGGGCGATCGACGACACGACCCTCCAGGCGCTCACACGGCTCCTGGGCCCGAACCACTACTACTCGCTGTGCTGCTCGGTCGGCCTCGTCCACGACCTCTACAACCTGGGCAGGCTGGAGGCCGCCCACAGCCGCTCGGCGGAGACGCTGGCACGTTTCGAGAGCCGCTACGGCCCGGACCACGCCTACTCGCTGGCGTGCGCCCACAACCACCGGATCATCGGTGCGGCCCTCGGCCTGGACGGCCCGGAGCGGGATCCGCTCGCCGTGCTGGCGCGGCTGCTCGGCGGCGACCATCCGGAAATCATCAAGGCGGAGAAAGGCAGGCTGCTGGAGTGCGTGATCGAACCGATTCCGCTCTGACGGGACGTACCGTTTCGTCCCGGTATCAGCGGCGCGGCGGCGCCTGCCGGGGGTCGACGAAGGAATCGAAACCCGCCGCGGCCGATTGCGGGCCCGCCGCGTCGTCGAGCAGGCGGCTCAGCGCATCGCCGATCACCGTCTCGTCCAGAGCCTCGATCTGCCGGAGGGAGACGTCGCTCACATCGATCAGGATGGATCGACCTTCGTCGCCGTTGTCTCCCACCAAGCCTCCTCGTCACGGGCGAGACCACACCGCGCAGTGGTGCGACGGTACAAGATCCAGATGCCCAAACTTAACGCATGCGAAGCGGTTGGCTCATACCGATCCCGAAATATGGCCGCCTCTTGAGGACGGTTCCATGGACGGGCCGTGCGCAGGGGAAAAACGTGAATCGCCGTTGAGCCGGCCCCGCCCCCGCGGGACGGTCGCGGCTTTCGTCTTCCGGCAGGGAGGGTCGTGGTGAGCGTCGGAGAACTGGGGGGCGTGACGGAGCGGTGGGTACCGCGCGGGACGTGCGCGATCTTCGCGTGCGACATCGCGTCGTTCGGGGACGCGTCCCGCACGGACGACGTCCGGGAGATCATGCGGGAGGCGATGTACCGGCACCTCGACGAGGGCCTCCGGGCCGCGGGCGTCGGGCTCGAGAAGCGCTACCGCGAAGATCGCGGTGACGGGGCGATGGTGCTCGTCTCCGCGGACGTCGGCACCGAACCGCTGCTGACGACGGCCGTCGACACGTTGAGGGCCGAGTTGCGGCGGTACAACAAGGCCGCCGCTGAGGTGGCGAAGATCAGGCTGCGGGTGGCGGTGCACACCGGGGAGGCCCACCACGACGGGAACGGGGTCGTCGGGACGGCGGTGAACCACGCGTTCCGGATCCTGGACGCGCAGCCGTTCAAGGACGCGCTCAACGAGTCGGGCATGGCGCTGGCCGTGGTCGTCTCGCAGCGGGTCCACGACGACGTCGTCAAGCACGGGCCCGGACTGATCGATCCGGACGAGTACCGGCGGATCGACATCGCGGTGAAGGAGACCGAGGGCGCCGCCTGGGTCCGGGTGCCCGGAGCGGGGAGCCGTCCGATGGCGCCGTCCGGGTCGGAGGTCGTCCAGCGGCCGCCGGATCCCGTCGCCGCGGCGGGGGATGTTCCCCGGGCGGGCGAGCCGCCGTTCCCGCCGGAACCGGAGCCCGTGCCCCCGCAGGCGGTGTTCGAGGTCGTGAACGCCATGTGCGAGGTGCCGCTGATGGCGACCGAGCAGGGCCGGAACCAGGTGATGCGGATCGTCCGCGGAGAGATCTCCGGCGCGGTGCCCCGGCAGTCCGAAACGCGGATGGACGTTTACGCGATCGTCACGACGTGCCTGGACTACCCCGGAGGTCTGGGGGAGCTGCTGGCGGCGATCAAGGGTTTGGCCGGGGAGCCGATGGCCGTGCTGCGACTGGAGCAGACGATCGCGCGGGTGCTGCCGCGGCTCTAGTCGCGCGTCCCCCGATGCGGGGTTGGCGGGTGGGGGTCAGTCGGGGAGGCAGTCGGGGC